>NZ_JBKQWU010000073.1:0-14231 GCF_047275745.1 Amaricoccus sp. W119
CCTCAGCTTCGCGACAATCTCCTCGGGCTTGTGCTTTCTGCGCGGCATTCCTGGCATCCTCCAAAGGCTCAAAAGCCTACCTCAGGGAGGACCACTTTTCAGGGGGCAGACCACATCTTCAGCGGCCTGCCGGCGGGCAACTACCGCGTGAAGTTCACCGCCCCCGACGGCACCGAATTCACCACCCGCTCCACCGTGGGCGCGGAGGCCGTGAACAACGATTCCGACCCGAACGCGGAGACCGGTATCACCGGGGTCATCAAGCTCGATGAGAGCGAGCGCCAGAAGAATGTCGACGCGGGCCTCGTCGAGACCGACGGCGGTGACGCTTCGATCGGCGACACCGTCTGGTACGACACGAACGGCGACGGCTTGCTGAGCGACGGCGAAACCGGCGCGGCTGGCGTGACTGTCGAATTGCTCGACAGCGACGGGGACGTGGTCGCGACCACGACGACCAACGCCGCGGGCGGGTATGTGTTCGAAGACCTCGACGCGGGCGACTACGGCGTGCGCTTCATCGCCCCCGACGGCTATGAGTTCACCACGGCGAGCCCGGATGCGGCGGATGCCGAGAACAATGATTCCGACGCGGACACGACGACGGGCGAGACCGGGACGATCACGCTCGGGATCGGCGAGACGACGCGCAACGTCGACGCGGGGCTGGTCGCGACGGACGGCGGCACGGCGTCGCTCGGCGGCACGGTCTGGTCCGACACCAGCGGCGAGGGCACGCGCGACGGCGCCGAGACCGGCGTGGCGGGCGTGACGGTCGAGCTGCTCGACGCCGGCGGGGCGGTTCTGGCGACGACGACGACCGACGCGGCGGGCGATTACGCGTTCGAGAACCTGAGCGCGGGCGACTATTCGGTGCGCTTCACCGCGCCGGACGGCACCCAGTTCACCACGCCGAGCGGGGTGGGCGCGGCCGATGCCGACGACGACTCCGACGCGGACACGACGACGGGCGAGACCGGGACGATCACGCTCGGGATCGGCGAGACGACGCGCAACGTCGACGCGGGGCTGGTCGCGACGGACGGCGGCACGGCGTCGCTCGGCGGCACGGTCTGGTCCGACACCAGCGGCGAGGGCACGCGCGACGGCGCCGAGACCGGCGTGGCGGGCGTGACGGTCGAGCTGCTCGACGCCGGCGGCGCGATCCTGGCGACGACGACGACCGACGCGGCGGGCGACTACGCCTTCGAGAACCTGAGCGCGGGCGACTATTCGGTGCGCTTCACCGCGCCCGACGGCACCCAGTTCACGACGCCGAGCATGGTGGGCGCGGCCGACGCCGACGACGACTCCGACGCGGACACGACGACGGGCGAGACCGGGACGATCACGCTCGGGATCGGCGAGACGACGCGCAACGTCGACGCCGGGCTGGTCGCGACGGACAGCGGCACGGCGTCCATCGGTGACACCGTCTGGTTTGACACCGACGGCGACGGCACGCGCGACGGCGACGAAGTCGGGGCGGTGGGCGTGACGGTCGACCTGCTCGGCGCGGGCGGGGCGGTGGTCGGCACGGTCGTGACCGATGCCGCCGGGACGTATCTGTTCGACAGCCTGACCGCGGGCGATTACCGGGTGCGCTTCACCGCGCCGGATGGTACCGCGTTCACCACGTCGAGCGGGTCGGGGCCGGTCGTGGCCGATAACGACTCCGACGCCGACGAGCTGTCCGGCGAGACTGGCACCATCTCCCTCTCCGCCGGCGAGGCGCAGACCAACGTCGACGCGGGGCTCGTCCTGCTCGACCAGGGCACCGCCTCGATCGGCGACACCGTCTGGCTGGATGACAACGGCACCGGCACCTTCGATCCGGGCGAATCCGGCATGTCGGGGATCACTGTCGATCTGCTCGACAGCGCGGGGAATGTGCTTGCCACGACCCAGACCGACAGCAACGGCCGGTACCTGTTCGAGGACCTGACCGCGGGCGACTACCGCGTGCGTTTCGACATCTCGGCCTGGGCGGGCGTCTATACCTTCACCTCGCCGCATGGCGGCGCGCCGGACGCGAACAACAACGACAGCGACGCCGATTACTCGGGAGAGACCAGCCTCTTCACCCTTTCGGCCGGGGAAGCGGAACTCGACATCGACGCGGGGCTGCAGTGGCTGCCGTGGGACTCGCCGCCGTGGGCGGAGCCCGACGCGGGCGAGATCTGCACCGACATGGTCGGGACCATCGACGTTCTGGTGAACGACACCGATGCCGAAGGCCCTGTCTCGGTCGTGTCGGTCGACGGACAGGCGATCAGCGAGGGGCAGACCATCACCGCCTCCGACGGTGTGCTGATCACGCTGAACGGTGGCGTGCTGAGCTTCGATCCCACGAATTCCGACTACGCGGACCTGCTGGTCGGTGAGCACGAGGAGGCCATCTACAGCTACACGATCCAGGACACCGTGGGGAACATGGCCTCCTCCACCGTCACGGTCGAGTATTGCGGCGCGCGCAACACGCTCGAGACCATCGGGGCCAGCCTGCCGGAAAGCGGTGCCATCGTGGCCACGCGGGACATGACAAGCGATGGTGATTTCTACAACGCCACGGTCTCCGAGACCGGCGATGCGCGTTTCGACGGTCTGGAGTTCGAAGCGGTCTATTGCCTGGAGGCGCCGGATCCGATCAACTTCGACGTCCGGGTCCCCGTCACCCTGCATCTGGCCGAGCAGGGTTCCGTTCCCGCCGGCTCCGTCGCCAATCCCCAGAATCTGGACATGGTCAACTGGATCCTGAACCAGGATTTCGACTCCATGGACAATGGTGACGGGACCGGAGAAACCTATACCGAGCGGGAGATCCAGGGCGCGATCTGGGGGCTGACCGACAATATCGTGTTCGTCAACGAAACGGTGAATGACGGAACGACCGCCAACGCGCAGGAGATCTACGACCTGGCGCTGGCCAATGGCCAGGGTTTCACGCCGGGCGAGGGGGATATCGTCGGCATCGCCGCCGTCCCGACCGCCGAGGCGGAAGCCGTGGGGAACGAACAGACCACCATCATCGGCATCCGGTACGAGAACCTCGAGCAGGACTGCGACTGCCTCATTCTCGCCTGACGCGCCCCGGCTCGGGGTCCCGAACAGCCACGCCGAGCCCTCGCACTCCGAGGGCTCGGCCTTTCGCTCTCCGTCGCCGCGCATCACGCTCGCCGAGGGGGAGCGGCTGGCGGCGGGTCGCCTTCGCTCCGGGTTTCATCCGCGCGACGCGGCGATCCGCTCGACCGTCATGCCGGGGAGCGCGGGTGCGCTGCCTCCGAGTGCGAGGGCCGTCGAGAGCGCGTCCGCTTCCGCCGCCGTGGCCGCGGTGACCGTGACGCGGGAGAACGGGGCAGGGGTGGCGCCGGTGCGCGGGTCGATGAGATGGGTAAAGCGGCCGGGCGCGTCGAAGGCGAAACCCGCTGGCGCGGAGGTGGCGACGGCGCGGTCCGTCAGTTCGAGCATCGCGGGGCTTCCGGCCACGCCGACCTCCCAGGGACCACCGAGGCCCCGGATTTCGCCCATGTCGACGAGGGTGGAGGTGACACCCGCCGCGCGCAGCCGATCGACGACGCGGTCGGTGATCCAGCCCTGGGCGATGCCGTTCAGGGTGAGCGCCATGCCCGGCCGCCCGAAGGCGACGCGGGCCGCGCCGACGCGGACGGCGTCCAGTCCGACGAGACCCCGGGCGGCGGCGATCGTCGCGACGGGCGGGCCTTCCGGGCCGCCGCCCGACTGGAAGTGCCGGGCGTAAAGGTGCCAGAGCGGCTGCACCGTGGGATCGAAGGCGCCGGCGGTCAGCGCGTGGAAGGTCTGGCAGTCGCGGAGGATCGCGACGAGTTCGGGCGGCGGAACGGCCAGCGCGCCGACGCGGTTGAGCTCGGAAAGGGCCGAGTCGGCGCGGTAGAGGCTGAGGATGCCTTCGAGCCGGTCGAGCTCGGCGACGCAGGCCGCGACCAGGCGCTCGGCGGCCGGGCGATCGTCGTGGTGAAGGACCAGGGTCGCCGGGGCGCCGAGCGCGCGGCCGTGCCAGGTGACGACCTCGGCGGTGGCGCGCGTGGCGCGCAGCACGAGCGGGAGGCCGGCGGCCGCGGCGACGAGGCCGAGGGCGCGGCGGCGGGTGAGGCGCTCAGCCGCCATGATGCGCCTCCGCCGCCGGGGGCGTCGCCGCCTCGCCGAGGACATAGCCGGGCGGGATGGCGTCGAAGCCGACCACCTCCCCGCCATGTTCGGCCGCGAAGGCGTCGGCGTCCGCCCGCTCCGCGAACGGCACCGCTTCGGCGCCGCCCATGCCGCCCTCGGCATCGCTGTGGAGGACGAACGAGGCGGCGCGCGCATCCGTCCAGTTGTCGGCGCCCGGCTCCGCCCAGGACGGCGCCGCGCCCATGTCGGAGACATAGATCGCGGCGATGTCCTTCGGCTCCTCGGGGAGCAGGGTGAAGACGATGGCATCGCGCGCCGAGGAGAACCAGACGGGCTCGTCGGAGCCTTCGAGCAATATCTGGCCCTTCGGCCCCTGATGCTCGGTCAGCATCATTCCGCAGTAGCGGCCGATCGCGGCGTCGGTGAGGGTATGCGCGGCGGGCCTGGTTGCCTCTTCCTCGCAGGCGGCGAGGGCGAGGGTGGCGAGTAGGGCGAGTGCGAAGCGTTTCATGGGGCTACGGCTCCCGGCGAGCGAAGACGAAGGTGGCGAGCGCGAGCGGCGCCGCGGTCCAGGCCAGCAGCACCGCCACGAGAACCGGGGGCGTCAGCGCGGTATGGCCGGCGAGCGCGCCGATGCCGGTGAGATCGCCGGCGCCCGCCATGCCGATCGTGAGCAGACGGTAGGCGTCGGTCGGGTTGAGGGCGAGCAGCGCGTCGATCAGGAGCGGTGGCAGCCGATGGCCGCCACTGGCGACGAGGAGGCCGAGGAAGGCCATGTCGTAAAGCAGCACGAACAGCAGCCACAGCCCGATGGCGACGCCACCGGCGGTCGAACGCTGCCGGACCAGCGTGCTCGCGAGCAGCCCGAGCGCGAGGAAGACCGCGCCGAGCAGGATCGAGGCGCCGACCATCGCGGCGAAGGCGCGCCAGGCGTCGGCCGCGAGGTTCCAACCGACGGCGAGCGCCGCGGCGCCGTAGCCGAGAACGGTGGCGAAGGCGAGAATGGCGAGCTGGCCCGTGAACTTGCCGAGGATCACCGACCCGCGGCTGACCGGATAGGCGAGGAGCAGCGGGAGGGTGCCGCGCTCCGCCTCGCCGGCGATGGCGTCGTGCGAGAGCAGGAGGGCGATCAGCGGGACGAGGAAGATCGTGAGGCTCGCGAGGCTGACCGTGACCACGTCGAGCCGGTTCGCGCCCACGGTCCCGGTCGGCGCGCTGCCGAGAAGGGCGAGCGTCAGCGCCAGCCCGGCGAGAAGCAGCGTGGTCGCGAGCACCCAGCGGTCGCGCAGGCCCGCGCGGACTTCCTGCGCGGCGAGGATGAGCATCACCGGCATCGGCCTCCCTCGGAACGGGGCATCTCGGATCGTGTCGGGCAGCGCGGTCATCGGGCGGTCTCGAAGGTCAGGAAATGGGCGTAGAGATCGTCGAGCGTCGGTTCGATGACGGTGAGATCGTCGATGGCTTCGGGGTCGCCGAGCAGGCGGGCGAGAAGCGGCAGCTTCTCCGAAGGCGCGACCGCGGTCTCGAGCATGCCATCCGGGAGGCGCCGCCAGCCCGCCGCGGGGAGGAGTCCCTTCGGCCGGACGCGGACCCGGACCGGCAGGCTGGCGCGGCGGCGGAGGTCGTCGAGGCGGCCGTCGGCGATCTTGATGCCCCGGTTGACGATGACGACGCGGTCGGCGCGGGTCTCGAGCTCGGTCAGGGCGTGCGAGGCGAGCAGGACGGTGGCGCCCCCGGCCGCGCGCTCGGCGACGATCTCGTAGAACTCGCGCCGGAGTGCCGGGTCGAGCCCGCTGGTCGGCTCGTCGAGGATCAGGACGCGCGGATGACCGAGAAGCGCCTGCGCGAGTCCGAGGCGCTGGCGCATCCCCTTGGAATAGGTGCCCACGAACCGGTCGGCGGCGCCTTCGAGCCCGACGGCGGCCAGCGCGCGGTCAAGCTCGGCGAGCGGCGCGCGCCGCAGCCGGGCATAGAAGGCCAGCGTCTCGCGCCCCGTCAGCGCGAGGTGGAAGGAGACGTTCTCGGGCAGGTAGCCGACCCGGGCGCGCACCGAGACATCGCCGGAGGCCGGATCGACGCCGAGCAGACGCACGATCCCGGAGCTCGGGCGGGCGAGACCCAGCATCATCCGGATCTGGGTGGTCTTGCCGGCGCCGTTATGTCCGACGAGCGCGACCACCTCGCCGGCGTTCAATGCGAGATCGAGGTCGCGGACCGCGGTGATCGGGCCGTAGCGCTTGGTGACGCGCTGAAGGATGACGGTCCCTGACATGGGTTCGGTCACGATCTCGCTGGAGGGGGCGGTCATTGGTCTGGTCATGGGCTGGCATCCGGGGGCGCCATCAGCGGCGCCGAATCGAGGACGCCGCCGGGCAGCGTCGCGGGGAAGCGGGATTGCGCCCAGCGGATCACCTGGACGGCGGGGCTGGTCACGAGCAGACGCGCCTGCGGCGTGGTCCAGATCACCTGGTCCATGATGTCGTTCGGGCGATAGGCGGCGTCGGAGATGCCGTCGCCGTCGAGGTCGAAGGCCGGGTTGTCGGACCAGAAGTTGCCGCGCCCGGCGTCGGACCAGTCGAGGTTTCGGGTCCCGACGTATTTGACCTGTTCGCGGTTGCCGATGAAGGCGTTGCCCGAGACGGCGTTGCCCTCGGCCCCGGCGGTGAAGTGGATGCCGATCCCGCAGCCCTCGAAGCGGTTGCCGCGGATGGCATTGCGGTTGGCGTTGTAGACGAAGAGGCATTTCTCGGGCCCGATCCGGTCGCCCGCCGGACCCGGGTCTTCCGTCGGGCCCATGCTGTCATCGGCGCCCTGTTCGCCGGTCAGCCAGCGCGCGGCTGGCAGCAGGCGCCCGGTGACGCGGTTGCCGGTGATCTCGGACCGGTTCGCGGAATTGAGCAGGAGGCCATGGTCGCGGTCGCCCTCCGAGATATTGCCGGTGATCCGCAGCCGGTCTGAGAACATGATCGCATAGCCGACCGTGTTGTCGGTCGAGACATTGCCTTCGATGACGCTGTCATTGGTGTACATGTAGTGGATGGCGAACCGGGTCCGCTCCATCCGGTTGTTCCGGAAGACATCCCGCTTCGACGTGTTCGAGAAGATGCCGTCGCGGCCGAGGCGGATCGAATTGCCCTCGACGAGCGCGCCGGGGGCGTTCCAGACCGAGACGCCATTGCCGGCCTCGGCCTGTCTGCCGCCGCGGCCGGTAATGTCGTTGCCGCGCACCGTCGCATCCGGGGCGCCCTGGATACGGACGCCGTGCAGGTTGCCGACGAGCGTGTTGTCCTCGACGATCGCGCCGCGCGCGCCCTTCAGCAGATTGACGCCCGCGTCCATCGCCGTCCGGTCCGAGCCGGAACCCCGGATGGTCAGGCCGCGGATCGCGACATCCGGCGCGGTCACGGTGACGACGCTGCCCGCGCCGCCGCCGTCGAGGATGGCGCCGGGGGCGCCCGTGAGCGTCAGCGGGCGGTCGAGGGTGACGGGACCGGCGTGCTCGCCGGCCTCGAGGATCAGCTCATCCCCCGGCGCCGCCGATGCCACCGCCCGGGCGAGGTCGTCGCCGGGCGCGAGGCCGCGCGTCCCGGCGACGACCGCGCCGGGCAGCAGAAGCGCCGCGAGGAGGAGGAGGCGGGTCATGCGCTGGCGGGCTCCACCAGCATCCGGCCCTTCATCTCCATATGCATCGCATGGCAGAACCAGGAGCAGTAGTACCAGTAGACCCCGGGCTTGTCGGCCTTGAACGTGACCGAGGCCGTGGCCTGTGGCGCCACCTCGAAATTGACACCGTAGTTCACGATCGCGAAGCCATGGGTCAGATCCTCCACCTCGTCGATATTGGTGACGACGACCGTCACCTCGTCGCCCTGCTTCACGGTGAAGCTGTCGAGGCTGAAGGCCGGCGCCGCGGAGGTCATGTAGACCCGGACCTTGTCGCCGTCGCGGATCACGTCGCCCGCGAGCATGAGGTCGATGCCGTCGGCCTCCGCCATCCTGACCGTCTCGGCGAAGAACGGGTCGGCGCGGTCCCAGATCGAGACTGGGTTGATCTTCGAGGCATGGACGATCGTCGCGTCATGCGGCTCGGCGAAGGTCGGGTTGTCGTGCACGATGCGCATCTCGTCGCCCGAGATGTCGATGAGCTGATCGCATTCGGGCTTGAGGGGGCCTACGTTGAGGAACCGGTCCTTCGAGAACTTGTTCAGCGAAAGCAGCCACTTGCCATCGGCCTCCTTCGTCTGGCCCATCGAGGAGTGGTTGTGACCGGGCTGGTAGTGGACGTCGAGCTTTTGCCGGATCGGATCGACCTCTTCGCCCGCGAAGGCGCGGCGGGCGTCGTCGATGCTCCATTTGCAGACCTGGCTGTCGATGAAGAGCGTCGTATAGGCGTTGCCGCGGCCGTCGAAGGCGGTGTGCAGCGGCCCGAGCCCCAGTTCCGGCTCGGCGACGACGGTGTCGCGCGGCTGGATCTTGTCCTCGAAGAGATCGTCGAAGAGGCGCACGTCGAAGACGGTGACGGTGGGTGAGAGCTTGCCGTTGACGACGACGTGGTTGCCGTCGGGGGCGGTGTTGATCCCGTGCGGGCCGTTCGCGACCGGAACGTAGCGGGTGAAGGGCGAGCCGTGGCGTCCGTCGAGCACCGGAACGCCGTTGCGGATCTCCGCCTCGCCGGCGGCGACCGCGGCCTCGATGCGGGCGATGTTGAAGATGACGATCCAGTCCTCGTCGTTCGCCATCATGTCGGCGAGGGTGAGGCCGTTCTCGGAGTTGTAGCAGGTCGAGAAACAGTACTTGCCCTGATAGTCGGCATCGACATTGTCGAGGTTGCCGTCCACCTCGATCTGCCAGGCGACTTCCATGGTATCGCCGTCGATCGCTGAGAAGATCGCGACGTACTGGCTCCCGTCGTCGAGGATCTTGCCGTCGTTCGGCTGCGGCACGGCGTCCTCGCCATTGGCGAAGACATAGCCGGTGCGCGGGAACTTCTGCACCCTGAGCCCGTGGATCGCCTGCGCGTTTGGCACTTCGATGATCCTGTCGCAGCGCATGACATCGAGCCGCACCCGGCAGACGCGGCTGTTGGCCTTGTCGTTGGCGAAGATGTAGCGCCCGTCATAGGTGCCGTCGGTCTGCGACGGGTGCGGGTGGTGCAGGTCGCCGTTGAGGTAGACGCCGCCGCGGGTGGCGAGGAACTCGCGCGTCTCGGGGGTCAGGCCCTCGGTCAGCACGCGGCGGCTCTCGTTGGTCTGGCCCCAGCCGGTCGCGCTTTCGCGGTTGAAGACCGGGATGCGGATGAGCTCGCGCATAGACGGCATCCCGTGGATGCGCAGCTCGCCGGAATGGCCGCCCGAGGTGAAGACGTAATATTCGTCGAGCTCCCCCGGTGCGACCTCTGGCGAACCCGCCGTCTCCTGTGCGTGGGCGGGGGCGCCGATCAGACCGCCGAGGCCGATGCCGCCAACACCGAGGCCGCCGAGGGCGGGGACGCTGGCCGCGAGCGCGGAGGTGCCGAGCATCTGGCGCCGGTTGAGAGGAAGCTTGTCGTCGGTCGACATCATGCGACTCCTTCAGGTGTGTGCGTGAGCGGGCTTGGGGCGCGGTCCGGGTGGAATCGCGCCCTTCTGAAGCGATGGGGCGCCGCTGGCCGCGATCTTGTCGCGGCGGGCCTTGACGACCATCATGTGCGGGCAGCGGGTCTCGGAGTGGTAGAGCTCCTGGCAGTGCATGCAGTAGATGCACTCGTTGACATTGATCTGGCCCTCGGGGTGGATCGCCTGGACCGGGCACTCCTTGGCGCAGCGATGGCAGGGCGAGCCGCATTCGGGCCAGCGTTTCAGCCATTCGAACATCCTGAGCCGGCCGGGGATCGCCAGCGCCGCGCCGAGCGGGCAGACGTAGCGGCAGAAGAACCGCTCGATGAAGAGGCCCGGCAGGAGCCAGAGCAGCGCGATGGCGATGAAGACGAACTCGCGGTTGAACTTCAGGATGATCGCGGTCTTGAACGGCTCGATCTCGGCCAGCACCTCGGCGCGGGCGAGCGAGTAGAGCGACAGCCCGAAGAGGCCGAGGAAGATCATGTACTTGATCGGCCAGAGCCGTTCGTGCAGCGACCACGGCACCTCGATCTGCGGGACGCGGAGCTTCTTCGCGGCGAGGCTCGCGAATTCCTGCAGCGCGCCGAACGGGCAGAGCCAGCCGCAGAACGGGCCGCGGCCCCAGAAGAGCAGGCCGGCGGCGACGGCGGCCCAGAGGATGAAGACCAGCGGCGCCGAGAGGAAGAACTCCCACGAGAACCCCGCCACCAGCGCGTTGAAGAAGGTGAGGACGTTGACGACCGAGAGCTGCGTATTGGCGAACCAGCCGAGCCAGAGCAGGGTGAAGGCGAGATAGCCGTAGCGAATGCCCTTGAGCAGCCGGGGCCGGCGGGCGATCGCGTTCTGGAAGAAGAAGATCGCCGTCAGGACCAGGATGGCGGCGACCGTCACGCCGATCGCGACGCGGTTCATCTGCCAGATCGAGATCCAGAGCGGCGGTTCCTGATCGGGCTCCGCCCCCGCCGTCCCGACCCCCACCGCCGCGACCGGAGCCGGCGCCGGCGCTGGCGGCGGGGGGGCGGGCAGCAGGTAGCTTTCCGGGAGTTGATAGCCGAGGTCGAAGGGCAGCGTCGCCTTGTCGCGGCCCGTGGCCTCGCGCTGGACGAGCAGCCGCAGATCGAACGGCGCCGCGGGATCGAAGACGAAATCCTCGGGCACGACGAAGAGCCCGACCTCTTTCAGCCGAGGCGCCCCGGCCGCGGCGATACCGTTCAGCCGGGTATGGTTCCGGTCGCGGAAGCGGATGCCCTGACCGTCCTGGATCAGTTCCACGCGGTCGAAGATCCCGCCGCGCACATAGGCCGAGCCCTTGAAGGAATAGGCGCCGTCGCCCGCGATCATGAGCGCCGCCTGACCCGGCTCGAGCTTCGCTGCCAGCCGCTCGTAGGCGGTGTCGCCCAGCAGACTGCGGCCGATCGTGGGGACGGAGACCGGCGCGACATGGAGCGAGATGAAGGCGTCCTCCGGATCGGCGGATTCCGCGCGGCCCGCCGCGGCCGGCTGCCCCGCGTCGGCGAAGGCCTGCGAGACCTCGCCGACGCTCAGGACCAGGCTTCGCACCGAACCGTCGCCGAGGAGGGCCTGCCAGTCGCGGATCTCGCTTTGCGTCGCGTCGATCTCGCGCCGGGCCTCGGTCGGTATCGCGCCGGCGGTGGCGGTGGCGGTCGTGCCCGACAACCGGCCGCTCCGGATCAGGCGAACCGCTGAACGCACGATACTGTCGCCCATGACCAGCACGGTCACGGTCGCGCCGGAGACGATCTCGACCTGCGGCGGCTTGCCGCCCGCGGCCGCGGCGGCGAGATCGGCGCCGATCAGGCCGTTCAGCGCGGCCATGATATCCGCCTCGGGGATGCCGATCAGGACGATGGGCTCGTGATGCTCCACGAGCTCGAAGCCCTGCACGATGCCGGCGTCGTCGATCCCGACGACGATGCGGATCGGCTTGCCCGAATAGCCGACCGAAGTGGTGAAATCGCTGNGAGCTCGAAGCCCTGCACGATGCCGGCGTCGTCGATCCCGACGACGATGCGGATCGGCTTGCCCGAATAGCCGACCGAAGTGGTGAAATCGCTGTTGAGATAGACCCAGCCGACGCGTTCGCCATCCGCGTCGAGCGCCGGAACGATCGGCGGATCGCCCACGGCCGGGCCGAAGGCGGCGGCGCCGGGCACGAGTTCGGACGGCGCGAGACCTGCGAGATGATCTCCCAGCGTTTCGGCCGAAGCCTGCGATGCCAGTGCCAACGCGAACAGAACGAACAGTCCCAGCGAGGCTATGCGTTGCTTCACCCTCTTCACGGACGACGCTCCGACCATGCCATTCGGCCCTACGTTGCCCCCCCGACCCCCGCGCCGTCTTTGTGGTTTCGCAAACACCGCCGACACCCGTCCGGGGCCGCCACGCACAAGTTTGCACTCGCGCAACGTCGCCGCGAACGACGGCGCCTAGATGCCTCGCCGCGGGCCGGCGTCGACGCCTCGGCGCGGACGATCGGACGGCCCGCGAGCAAGAAGGAGATCAAGATGAAGCTTTTCGGAACCGCGATCGCGCTCGTCGCCCTCGCGACCGGGGCGGGCATCGCCTCGGCGGCCGAGTTCGAGATCAAGATGCTGAACAAGGGCGAAGGCGGGGTGATGGTCTTCGAGCCGGACTTCGTTCAGGCGGCGCCCGGCGACATCGTGCATTTCGTGGTGGTCGACAAGGGCCACGACGTCGAGAGCGTCAAGGGGATGCTCCCGGAGGGGGTCGAACCGTTCAAGGCCAAGATGAACGAGAACTTCGACCTGACGGTAACGAGCGAGGGCGTCTACGGCGTGAAATGCACGCCGCATTATGCGATGGGGATGATCGCGCTCATCGTGGCGGGCGACCCGTCGTCAAATCTAGAGGCGGCGAAGGCTGCCAAGAACCCGAAGAAGGCGCAGGAACGCTTCGACGCGGCCTTCGCCAAGGTGAGCCAGTAGGGGCCCGGGCGACTCGCCGGTGAGCGAGGATCTCGCTCTTCGGCGGGAAGCGCGGTCATGCCGCGCGGTCGGCGCCCCGGGTCGCCGAAGCGCGGGGCGGGGCTGTCCGGCGTCGGGGTCAGGCCGCGCGTGGCCGGCTCATGAAGTGGCGGCGGGTCCGGGGCGCGTCATGACCCGTCGCGCTGATAGGCGCGCATCCACCCCAGGCCCGCGTCGGTGTCGCCGCGCGGACGGTACTCGCAGCCGATCCAGCCGGGGTAGCCGAGCCGGTCGATCGTCGAGATGACGTGGGAATAGTCGATCTCGCCTTCGTCCGGCTCGGCCCGGCTCGGGACCGCCGCGATCTGGATATGCCCGATGCGCGGCAGGTAGTCTTCGAGCTTCCGCGTCACGTCTCCCTCGCTGATCGCGACATGGTAGACGTCGAACATGATCCTGAGATTCGGCGCGCCGACCCGCGCCGCCAGCTGCCCGGCCTCGGCGAGCGTCGAATGGAAATACCCCGGCTTGTCACGCTGGTTGATCGGTTCGAGCAGGAGCACGCGGTCGGTGGCGCGGGCCGCGTGGTCGAGGTTGCGACGAAAGGTGTCCTCGCAAGCCCGCCGGTCCAGGCCAACGGTGACGCCCGCCATGACGTGAATGGCGCTGGCGCCGGCCTCTTCCGCGTAGCGCAGCGCCATGTCGAACCCGTCGCGAAACTCCGCTTCCCGGGCCGGGACGGCGGCCAGGCCGAAATCGCCGTCCCGCCCGCCGACCGGCGTGTTGATCCCCAGGAGTTCGAGCCCGTGCGCCTCGCAACGCCGCCGGGTCTCGGCCGGATCGATCGCGTAGGGCCAATGAAGCTCGATGGCGCGGAAGCCCGCCGCCGCCGCGGCGTCGATCCGCGCGAGCAGATCCCGGTCGGGCCAGAGGAAGCCCAGATTCGCGGAGAAACGTGCCATCGGCTATCCGTCCCTGAAGGTTGCGTTCAGATCCGCGACGGCCGCCTCGTCGAGCAGGCGGACGTCGAGACCCCGGGTAAGCAGGATCAGCCTGGCGGCCTCCTCGATCTCCTCGATGGCGAAGACCGCCGAATCCAGATCCTTGTCCGCCGCGACCGGCCCGTGGTTGGCGATCAGCACCGCGCCGCTTCTCCCGGCGACCCGGGCGACGACCTTGCCGGCCTCGGGCGAACCGGGTCTGCGATAGGGTACCACGGGAACCGCGCCGGCGCGCATCACCACGTAAGGCGTGATCGGCGGGATGGCGTTCTCCGGCGCCGTGTCGCGCAGGCACGAAAGCGCGGTCGCATGGGAGGAATGCAGATGCACGACCGCGCCCCGGTCCGCCCGCGCGCGGTAGAAGGCGAGGTGCAGCGGCAGTTCCTTGGTCGGCGCGTCGCCGCCCAGATGATCCCCGGCGAGCGAGTGGAGTGCGTCCCCACGGGTGGACCATGTGATCCGCTGAATTTCCCCACGTCGGGCCTTCGGATATGGAGGTCCTATGACAAGACGACACCGCAGACATAGCGTCGCCCTGAAAC
>NZ_JBKQWU010000074.1:0-13383 GCF_047275745.1 Amaricoccus sp. W119
GGGCGGAAAATCGACGCCGGACCCCGGGGATCCGGACAAAGCGTGACGACGAGCGTCGACGGGGAGCAGTGTCCGCTCTCGCCACAAGCCGATGGGTTATTGCGGGTGTCCGGCTTCGAGCCGAAGACGACATAACCGCCCGCCGATTTCTGCACCGCGATCATATGGGCGAAACTGTACTTCTTCTCGATGACGCCCGGACGCTGTGGCGCGACCTCGATCGCGGGCAGGAAGCCCTCGGTCGAGGCCAGCACATCGCTCGGGGTCAGGCTTGGCCCCCCTCGAGGTCGCGGCCGAGCAGGACCGCGATCTCGCTCTCGATCAAGACAGGATCGCCGTCGAGTTCGACCTCGTCGCCATAGGCCCGGGCGAGCGATGCCATCAGCGTGCCGCACATCGGCACCGGGCATCCGGGGAACATGCGCTGGACAGGGGCGGAGATGAACGAGCCCTGGTGCCCGACGATCCGGTCGCCCCGCGCCACCGCGCGCCGCTTGACGCCGAGCTGGACGGCGAGCGCCTCCTCCCAGCTGATGTCCGGCTTCATGACCGTGATGTCGCGCGGGGGATCGCGGTCGATCCCCGGCGCGTTCGGCATGCGCGAACTCAATCGTGGCTCGGCGCCTGGATCGACATGGGACTCTACATGATGAACGTCATGACACTCGCGCGGGCAAGAAGGCTTGAAACCTGCCCGCAGCAGGCCTGGGCGGAATACGCCAGGCCCGTGCGCGAGATCCTGAAATTGCCGGAGCATCACGTCCTCGTCTCGGGCATGGCGCTGGGATACGCCTCGCTCGACGCCCGCGAGAACAGCCTCGAGACCGAGCGCGCCTCGGCGGACGAGTTCGTCACACGGCACATCTGAGCCCGAGGCGTCCGATGGCGGTCAGCCGCTCGCCCCGGTACGATTCGCCGTGCGATAGGCGCCCGGGCTGACGGTCGCCCATTTCAGGAAGGCGCGATGAAAGGCGCTCGGCTCGCTGTAGCCGAGTTCGGTCGCGATCTCCGCGACCGTCATCTCCCCTCCCCGCAGCAGATCCCGCGCGAGCTTGTGGCGAAGATCGTCCCTGATCGCCGCGAAGCTCTGCCCTTCGAGCCGGAGCCGCCGGCGGAGCGTCGTGGGCGACAGCCCGAGGTGTTCTGCGAGGCCGTCGAAATCCGGCCAGTCCGTCGGCGGTGAGGCGCGCAAGGTGTCGAGCACGCGGCCCGTCAGCCCCTCGTCCTGCCGATAGCGCACGAGGATATTCGCCGGCGCCCCACGCAGAAACGCCCGCAGCGCCCGATCGGAGCGGATCAGCGGCAGCGGCAGAAGGCTCGCGTCGAAGATCAACCGGTGCGCGTCGGCGCCGAATCGGACCGGAGCCCCGAAGAACTGCCGGTAGTCGGCGCGGTTCCCCGGCGCGGGACAGGCGAAATCGATGCCGCGCAGCGGGATGCGCCGCCCGATGAGCCAGCAGGCGAGGCCCATCAGGATCAGCCAGTAGGTACGGTAGGCGAAGGCGGGCCGCGGAGCGCCGGCGTCGGTGAGCACGATGACCGCCTCGCCATTCCTGACCCGCAGCACGCCCCGCGGATCGTCGAGCACCACGTCGAGGAAGCGCAGCGCGCGCCGAAGCGCCCGTTCGAGCGGCCGGGCATGCAGCGCCGCGTGGCACATCAGCGCGAAACTGCCCGGCCGCATCGGGCGGGCGGCGAGACCGAAGAATTCGACCTCCGCGACCTCGGCCATCACCCGCCAGAGCCGGCCGTATTCCTCACTGGTGACCGGCCCTCGCGGCGGATCGGGCAGACCGGCCGCGACGAGCAGCGGCGCCGAGGCGAAGCCCCGTGCGCGCAGGCAGTCGAGCGCGTCCTCGACGAAGCCGGGCAGGATCGTGCGACGGTCCAAGGGGCGACCCCGGTCATGGCATTACCGATCATCGATTTGGACCTCCGATGTCATTGTTTGCAATGCCTCGGGCGTTAGACTGCCGCCAGCTTCCGAAGAACGCCGACCCTGGCGCCGGAGGCTGTCACCGACGCCGAAGCGCGCGGGATCGGGGCCAGCGACGTGCCATGACGAGAACGAACACGAGAAAGAACATGCGGATCGAGAACAGTATCTTCGTCATTACCGGCGCGGCTTCGGGTCTCGGCGCCGCCGTGGCGGAGATGGTCGTGGCGGGCGGCGGCGCGGCGCTGCTGATCGACATCGACGAGACGGCGGGGGCCGAAACCGCCGCGCGGCTCGGGCGGGGCGCGCGGTTCCACCGCGCCGATGTGACCAGCGAGGCGGATGGCCAGGCCGCCATCGCCGCCGCGACGGAGACCTTCGGCCGGATCGACGCGCTCGTCAACTGCGCCGGCGTCGCGCCCGGCGAAAAGATCCTCGGCCGCGAGGGTCCGCACCGGCTCGAAAGCTTCGCCCGCGCCGTCACGATTAATCTCGTCGGCACGTTCAACATGCTGCGCCTCGCCGCGGCCCGGATGGCGGGGCAGGAACCGGGAGACGGCGGCGAACGCGGCGTCATCGTCAACACCGCCTCGATCGCGGCGCAGGACGGGCAGATCGGCCAGGCCGCCTATGCCGCCTCGAAGGGCGGCGTCGCGGCGCTCACCCTGCCCGCCGCGCGCGAACTCGCCCGGCACGGCATCCGCGTCGTCACCATCGCGCCCGGCGTCTTCGAGACCCCGATGATGGCGGCGATGCCGGAGGACGTCCGCGCCGCGGTCGGCGCCTCGGTGCCGTTCCCGCCGCGCCTCGGCGAGCCGGCGGAATTCGCCTCGCTTGTCCGCGAGATCATCCGGAACCAGATGCTGAACGGCGAGGTGATCCGCCTCGACGGCGCCTTGCGCATGCCCCCGAAATGACGCGGCAGGAGGAACACCAGATGAGCCAGCACGACCCGATCGTGATCGTCGGCGCGGCCCGGACCCCGATGGGCGGGTTCCAGGGCGCGCTTTCGGCCGCCACCGCCGCCAATCTCGGCGCCGTCGCGATCCGGGCCGCGCTCGATGGCGCCGGGCTCGCCGCCGATACGGTGGACGAGGTGATCATGGGCTGCGTGCTGCCGGCGGGCCAGGGCCAGGCGCCGGCGCGTCAGGCGGCGCTCGAAGCCGGGCTCCCGGTCGGCGCCGGGGCCACCACCATCAACAAGATGTGCGGCTCGGGCATGAAGGCCGCGATGCTCGGCCACGACCTGCTCCGCGCCGGAAGCGCCGAGGTGATCGTCGCGGGCGGCATGGAATCGATGTCGAACGCCCCCTACCTGCTGCCGAAGATGCGCGGCGGCGCCCGGCTCGGCCATGACCGGGTGATCGACCACATGTTCCTCGACGGGCTGGAGGACGCCTATGACAAGGGCCGCCTGATGGGCACTTTCGCCGAGGATTGCGCGCAGAGCTACCAGTTCAGCCGCGAGGCGCAGGACGCCTATGCCATCGCCTCGCTCGAACGGGCCCAGAGCGCGATCGCCGAGGGAAGGTTCAAGCGCGAGATCGCCCCGGTGCGCCTGAACTCGCGCAAGGGCGAGACGCTCGTCGCGATCGACGAACAGCCGGGCAATGCGCGGATCGACCGGATTCCCCATCTGCGCCCGGCCTTCCGCGAGGACGGCACGGTGACGGCGGCGAATTCCTCCTCGATCTCCGACGGGGCGGCGGCGCTCGTCCTGATGCGCGCCTCGGAGGCGGAGGCACGCGGCCTGACGCCCCGGGCCGTCATCGCGGGCCACGCGACCCATGCCGACAAACCGGCGCTGTTTCCGACCGCGCCGATCGGCGCGATCCGCGGGCTTGCGAAGAAGACCGGCTGGGAGATCGGCGAGGTGGATCTCTTCGAGGTGAACGAGGCTTTCGCGGTGGTTGCGATGGCGGCGATGCGTGACCTCGGCCTGCCGCCTGAGAAGGTCAACGTGAACGGCGGCGCCTGCGCGCTCGGCCACCCGATCGGCGCTTCGGGCGCGCGGATCATGGTGACCCTGCTCGCCGCGCTCGAGGATCGCGGCCTGAGGCGCGGCATCGCATCGCTCTGCATCGGCGGCGGTGAGGCGACAGCGGTCGCGATCGAACGGCTCTGAGCGAAGGCCGCCGGGGTGCTTCGACGCGAGATGTCCCTAGCCGGACGGAAGCGCGTGCCGAAGCGTGTCACGATGCGCCTCGCGGATGCCGACGGTCAGCCAGATGGCGCGATCCATCGCCTCGTGCACCTCGTCCAGGGTCAGGTCGCCACCGCGCCACTGATCCATATGCGACGCCGCGACCGCCATCAGCACGACCACGATGCCGGCCGCGTCCTCCTCGGGGGTCTGGTGCATCGCGTCGCGGAACAGCGCGAACGTGCCGCCCTCGTTTCCCTTGCGCAGCTTGGTGATCTCCGGATCATGCGAGAGCCGGGTCTGCGTGCTCAGATCCCACATCCTGGGCGCCGGCCGATAGGCTTCGATGAAGCTCCGCGTCCCCATCCTCAGCCGCTCGGAATCGGTCGAACCGGAAGCGATCGCGGCGGCGACCTTCGCATGTGTCGCCTGGCGCCAGTGCACATAGACCTCGGCGAACAGCACCTCCTTCGAGCCGAAATACCGGTAAAGCGTCGCGAGCGATACATCCGCCGCGTCGACGATGTCGCGAATCTCGACATTCTCGGAGGCTTTCAGGACGAGATCGATGGCGGCGTCGATGATCCGCCGCCGCCGCTCCCGCTGCCTCGGCGTCATCTTCTCGGGATCGGGAAGGTCGCTCATCTCGCAGGTCCGCAGGCTTTCAGAATAGAAACTGAAATTTGTTTCTGCGGACATCCTTCGCCGAAGCCGCGTTGTCAAAGCTCCGTCGGCGACTCCCGCTCATCTGGCATGCTCTGGAGCACGTCCTCGTCAGCGTGCTCCGCGGTCCGCCGAGTGAGCGCCAGCCCGAGAGGGTGGTCAGGGGAGTTGAGCGGCCGCCATCGGCTGGATTAGGCCGCGATGCCCGGCAGCCACGGGGATCTTGTGGACATCTTCTGCCCGCCAAGGCTGGATTTCGCGCAGAAACACGGATGGGCGCTGAGCGCTGACGATCATCCGCTTCCTGACGGCTGGTGCCGTGACGGCCGCTTCCGCCGGAAACGATCTTCAGTGATTGTTCCGCGGGGGAGAAGCGCATGGCGCGGGGCACTGCCGGCCCCGCGACTGCTGATCGGCCAGCCCCTTCCAGAGCCTGAGCGAGGTGAGAGGACCGGGATCGGCGGCTTCCTGGCCTATCCCCCGTGGAAGACGAAGGACCGCATCGAGACCGAGCCGAGGTCGATGGCGTCGGTCATGAAGGTTAGCCGGTCGCCGGGGTCCGAGGCTCCGGCAATAGTCAGCGCCGGAAGGTAGTGATCGACCGTCGGATGGGCCATGGAAAGGAGCGAGCCCAGTTTGCTGGTATCGGCCAGCGCGGCGAAATCGCGATCCTCGAGACGGCTGGTGAAGAGCTGGTCGAATTCCAGCGCAAAATCCAGCGGTGCGCCGCCCGGACGCATGGAGCGCAGGTTGTGGACCACATTGCCCGAGCCGAGGATCAGCACGCCGCGGTCGCGCAGCTGCGACAGGGCGCGGCCGATCTCGAGCTGATGCGCCAGCCCACGCGACATGTCGATCGAGACCTGAAAGACCGGCACATTCGCCTCGGGGTAAAGGAAACGCAGCACCGCCCAGGCCCCGTGATCCAGACCCCAGGTATCGTCCTCGGCGGCGTGATGGCTGGCCAACAGACTGGCCACCTCACGCGCCAGTCCGGGATTGCCAGGGGCGGGATAGCTCATCTCGTAAAGCGGCCGCGGGAATCCGTGGAAGTCATGGATGGTCTTGGGCAGCGTCGAGACATCGACCAGCGTGGTGCCGCGCGTCATCCAATGGGCCGAGACGACCAGGATGGCAGCGGGCCGCGGCAGGCTTTGCCCCAGCGCGGTCCAGGCGCGGCTGTAGGCGGTGTCCCGCAGCGCGTTCATCGGGCTGCCGTGGCCCAGAAAGACCACCGGCATCCTGGCAGAGGGGCTCAGCCGGTCGCGCAGGCGTTCGAGATCGTGGATCGCACTCATCATCTGTCCTCTCGGGTGGAAGGGGCCGCCTCGGCGGAGGCGGCCAGATGGGGTCAGGTGGCAGGTCTCAGGCGGTCGCAGCCAGCGCGGCCGAGGGCTTCAGCGCCAGCGCTCCGCTGCCCAGAAGCGCGATGACGATCTGGACGATGGCCCAGAACAGCGGGAATTCCCAGCCGCCACCCTCGCCCGAGAACAGCCAGCCATTGCCGCCATGCACCCAGACCGCGCCCAGCAGGACCGGGACCAGCGCGAGCGCCACCGCCCGCGTGCCGATGCCCAGCACCAGCGCCAGACCGCCGGCCAGTTCCGCGAAGATGGTCAGATAGGCGACAAAGCCGGGCAGGCCGAGGCTTTCGAAATAGACGACGGTGCCGGGGACGGTGAAGACCAGCAGTTTCAGCAGGCCATGGGTGATGAACAGGGTGCCGCTGGAAACGCGCAGCAGCAGGGCGGCGATATCGGTGGTCGAGGTCATGTCGGGTTCCTTCTTCGGGTCGCCGTCTCGCTGCGGGACCATGTGATCACCCGAAGATAGAGCTTGACCGCTCGTCACAAAATGAAGTCATTACGGAATGACTATCCACAATTCATTCTCAATAGATCGACCATGGATCTGA
Source organism: Amaricoccus sp. W119 (assembly GCF_047275745.1). Taxonomy (NCBI): domain Bacteria; kingdom Pseudomonadati; phylum Pseudomonadota; class Alphaproteobacteria; order Rhodobacterales; family Paracoccaceae; genus Amaricoccus; species Amaricoccus sp. W119. Next base: position 6,658 of record NZ_JBKQWU010000074.1, read on the forward strand.
TCGACGCGCTGAAGGCCTTTGTCGCCACCGCCCAGACCGGCTCCTTCACCAGGGCGGCCGGACAGCTCGGCGTGTCGAACCGGCTGACCTCGAAATATGTGGCCGAGCTCGAGGCGCGGCTGGGGGTGCGGTTGTTGCAGCGGACCACGCGCAAGGTCGGGCTGACACCCGCGGGCGAGGACCTGCTGTCCCGCGCCCCGGCACTGCTCGATGATCTGGACGCGCTGATCGGCGAGGTCTCGGAAGGCTCGAAGGGATTTTCGGGGGTGATCCGGGTCTCGGCCTCGGTCACCTTCGGCGAGATCTGGGTGGCGGGGATGCTGGATCGCTTCTCGCGCCGCAACCCGGCCCTGACCTTCGACCTGCGGCTGAACGACCGGCATGTCGACCTTGCGACCGAGGGGATCGACCTGGCATTCCGTCTCGGCCGCGCCGAGACGCTGTCGCTGAAGGCGCGCAGGCTGGGCAGCTTCCGCTCGCTCGTCGTCGCCAGCCCCGACTATCTGGCGCGGCACGGCATTCCGCGGGTGCCGGCCGATCTGGCCCGGCATGATTGCATCATCGACACCAACCGCCGCGCACCCCGGCGATGGGAGCTGGGCGGCGACGCGGCACCTGCTGGCGTGACGGTGCAGGGGCGGTTTCTGGCGAACTCCGCCCGCGTGGCGGTCGAGCTGGCCTGCCAGGGGCAGGGGCTGGCCTTCGCCCCGCGCTTTGTCCTGCGCGACACGCTGGCGGCGGGCCAGCTGGTGCCGGTGCTTACGGACTATCCCGGCGAAGCGGTGCCCCTGAGCGCCGTCTATCTGGAGGGGCGTGTCCTGCCGCGCAAGATCCGCGCCCTGATCGACTTCGCCGCCGAGGATATCCGGGCAGCGGATCTCCTCTAGCCGCTGATGGCAGGCGGTCATGGCCAGTCCGCGAACGAAGTCACCGGCCGTCGGGCCGCCTGGCTGAGGTTGCGCGCATGGGTGCGATAGACCGAGGGCGCCATGCCGCTGTTGCGCTTGAAGAAGTGGCTGAACTCCGAGGCGTCGCCGAACCCAAGCGCGTGGGCGATCTGCTGGATCGAGCGGCCGGATTGCGTGAGCCAGGTGGCCGCCTCACGCATCTGCCGCTGATGGATCAACTGCAGCGGGCTGCGCCGCAGGTTGCGCTGGCAGATGCGGTGCAGGCGGTCATAGGTGACACCCAGATGATCCGCATAGCCGGCGACCTTCAGATGGCCGCGGAAATGCAGTTCGACCAGCCGGCGAAAGCCCTGCAACACCTGAAGCTCGCTGCCTCCGCCCTGCAGGGGCGGCTCGAAACTGCTCTGGCGCCAGATCTCGGCAAGGATCAGCCGCAGGCAGCACTGGACGATCATGCCCGAGCCGGGGCGCTCGACCGCGATTTCGTCATGGACCCGTTGTGCCAGGGCCGAGGCCGGGCTGTCCGGCAAGGGCTGGATGTCCTGCGCCACGACCATGCCACGCGCCAGGGGGGCCAGCAGTTGCGCCTCGGCGCTATCGCCCAATGTGGCGGTGAGAAAACCGGGAGACAGGCCCAAAAGCCAGCCCGAACTGCCCGCGACGAGGGTCAGGTTGCCGCCGCCGCCCGATGGCAGGGTCAGGGCGACGGGCGCCTCGACCTCGCGGTGAAGGCCGTCGAATTCGGCCAGAACCTCGCCGGTCTCGAGCAGCAGGATATGCAGGAACCGCTCAAAGGGCCCCTGCGCGGGACGCAGGACACGATCGCGCGGCGCCGCGGGCAAGGGCTGGGCACGCAGCAGCCGGGCAAGGCCAAGTTCGGCAGGGGTCGGGTCGGAGGCGTTCATGATTCGTCAGAAAATCACAAATCAATGCCAGAAAACAACATGTATCGACCCGAACCGCGGTCGTAGGGTGAATCCATGCCGCGGTGGAGGCGGTTTTCAGGGTCAGGGGCAGGTCAGCAGCATTGCCGGCCACTCCCAGCACCCGCTCGGAGGAGCACCATCATGGCCGGAGCCATCGCGATCAACGTCGACGGTCAGGGCGCGCGCCGCGCAGCCGACGCGGCGCTGTTCACGCGGCTGGACCCGGCGACCGGGCAACCGGCCTCGCAGGCCCCGGCCTGCCGACGGCGGGATGCGGTGGCCGCGGTCAACCGGGCCGCGCAGGCCTTTCCGGCCTGGTCGCAGACCACTCCGCGGGACCGCCGCGCCATCCNGATGCGGTGGCCGCGGTCAACCGGGCCGCGCAGGCCTTTCCGGCCTGGTCGCAGACCACTCCGCGGGACCGCCGCGCCATCCTGAACCGAGCCGCGGACCTGATCGAGTCCCATGCCGACGATATCCGCGCCGCCATGCAGGCCGAGATCGGCGCGACCGAGCTGTGGGTCCGCTTCAACCTGGATGTCGCCCGCCGGCATTTGCAGACCGCCGCCGATCTGGCGACCCAGATATCCGGCACCACCACGCGCGAGCCGGGTGGCATGTCGCTGGCGCTGCGCGTGCCGGTCGGGGTCTGCCTTGCCATGGCTCCCTGGAACGCGCCCTTCGTGCTAGGCATCCGGGCCATCGCCACGGCGCTGGCCTGCGGCAATACCGTCGTGCTGAAGGCCTCGGAAATCTGCCCGGCGACGCATCTGCTGATCGGGCGCCTTCTGACCGAGGCGGGGCTGCCCGAGGGCGTGCTGCGCATCGTCACCCACGCCCCCGAACAGGCCGAGGAGATCGTCGGCGCGCTGATCGGCCAGGAGGCGGTGCGGCGGGTGAACTTCACCGGCTCGACCCGGGTGGGGCGGGTCATCGCCGAACTGGCGGGGCGGCACCTGAAGCGCTGCCTGCTGGAACTGGGCGGCAAGGCGCCGCTCGTGGTGCTGGAGGATGCCGATCTGGACGCGGCGGCGGATGCGGCGGCCTTTGGCTCCTTTTTCAATCAGGGTCAGATCTGCATGGCGACGGACCGGGTGGTGGTGATGGGGAGCATCGCCGACGCCTTTGCCGAGCGCCTGACCGATCGCGCCCGCCGCCTGACCGCCGGCGATCCGCGCGACGGGACCGCGCCGCTCGGCCCGATCGTGACAGCTGCCGTGGCGCGGCGACTGGCCGCGCTGGTGCGGGACGCGGTCGAGAAGGGTGCGACCCTGCGGCTTGGCGGCCAGCCGCGCGGCGCCTTTCTGGATGCCACCATCGTCGATCACGTCACCCCCGGCATGGCGCTCTATGCCGAGGAATGCTTTGGCCCGGTGGCCAGCATCTGCCGCGCCGCCAGCGAGGCCGAGGCGCTGAGCATCGCCAATGACACGCCCTACGGCCTCTCGGCCGCCGTCTTCAGCCGCGACACGAGCCGGGCACTGGCTTTTGCTCGGGGGGTCAACAGCGGCATGTGCCACATCAACGCCCCGACGCTCAACGATCGCCCCGACATGCCGGTCGGCGGCGTCGGCGACAGCGGCTATGGCCGCTTTGGCGGGCAGGCCGCGCTGGACGAGTTCACCGAGCTGCGCTGGATCAGCCTGACCGAATCCCCCCGCGGCTATCCCTTTCTCGACGGCACGCGCTAGGCGCGACCCTTCCGTTCCCTGATTCTCAAGGAGATTGCCATGACCACCCAGCTTCTGATCGACGGCCAGTCCCGCGATGCCCGCGACGGCCGGAGTTTCACCCGCCGGGACCCGGTGACGGGCGCGGTGGCGACGACCGCCGCCGCCGCCTCGCCCGAGGACGCGCAGGCCGCCGTCGTCGCCGCGCAGGCCGCCTTTGGCGGCTGGTCGAAGACCGGTGCCCAGGAGCGCCGGGCGCTGCTGATGAAGGCGGCCGATGCGATGGAGGCGCGTCTGGCCGATTTCACCGCCGCCGCCATGGCCGAGACCGGCGCGACCGCGCCCTGGATCGGTTTCAACGTCAGCCTCGCCGCCGGCATCCTGCGCGAGGCCGCGGCCCAGGTCACGCAACCCGATGGCGAGATCATCCCCTCGAACAAGCCCGGCAACCTGTCGATGGCGGTGTCCCGCCCGCGCGGCGTCTGCCTCGGGATCGCACCCTGGAACGCCCCGGTCATCCTTGGCACCCGCGCCATCGCCATGCCGGTCGCGCTGGGAAACACGGCGGTGCTGAAATCCTCCGAGCTCTGCCCGGAAACACATCGTCTGATCGGACAGTGCTTTGTCGACGCGGGCATTCCGCCGGGCGTCGTCAACGTCATCTCGAACGCGCCCGAGGACGCGGCCACGATCGTCGAGACCCTGATCCGCGCGCCCGAGGTGCGGCATGTGAACTTCACCGGCTCCAGCAAGGTGGGGCGGATCATCGGACGACTGGCGGGCGAGAACCTCAAGCCCTCGCTCCTGGAACTGGGCGGCAAGGCGCCCTTCGTGGTGCTGGACGATGCCGATATCGACGCGGCGGTGAACGCGGCGATCTTCGGCTGCTACATGAATCAGGGCCAGATCTGCATGTCGACCGAACGCATGATCGTCGATGACAGCGTCGCCGACGAATTCGCCCGCAAATTCGCGGAACGCGCCGCCGCGCTGCCGGCCGGGGATCCGCGCGGCCATGTCGTGCTGGGCGCGCTGTGCCAGCCCGGCGCGGGCGAGAAGATGGACGAACTGATCGCCGATGCCACGGCAAAGGGCGGCAAGTTGCTGGCGGGCGGCACCCGTGACGGCGCGGTGGTCGCGGCGACCGTGATCGACCATGTGACACCCGCGATGCGCATCTATAACGAAGAAAGCTTCGGGCCGGTCAAGCCGATCATCCGGGTCCGGGGCGAAGACGAAGCGATCCGGGTCGCGAACGACAGCGAATACGGCCTGTCCGCCGCCGTCTTCAGCCGCGACGCCGCGCGCGCCATGTCGGTGGCCGAGCGCATCGAAAGCGGCATTTGCCACATCAACGGCCCCACTGTCGCGGACGAGCCGCAGGTGCCCTTCGGCGGGGTCAAATCCTCGGGCTATGGCCGTTTCGGTGGCAAGGCCGGGATCGCCGAATTCACCGAACTGCGCTGGGTCACGATCGAGGACCCCGCCCAGCATTACCCGTTCTGATCGCGCACAAGGGAGAGGAACCCATGTTTTCCAGACGAGTCTTCATCCAGGGCACGGCGGCGGTCTTTGGCGCACTGCTTCCGAGCATCGCGGCGTCGTCCGAGCAAGCGGCAAGCCAGACCACCATCGCCATCGACAGTGTCGAGACACCGCGCTTCGACGCCGCCGGCTATCAGCGGCATATCCGCCTGAGCGGCGGTCAGCTCGACCGTTTCAACAGGCTCAAGCGCCTGTTCGACGAGACCAGCGAGATCCGCCTGGACATCCATCTGGACGATACTGGCCGGGTGCTTCTGGAAACCGCGCTGAACGCGAGCGGCAAGCACGTCACCCTCGGCGGGGACGCGGGGCCGATGCGCTTCAGGCCGGCATGAGGAAGGTCGAGATGTATCTGAAACCCATTCTCGCCGCCGCCACCATCACGCTCGCCGGTACCGCCGCCCAGGCCCAACCGGACGCCCAGGCGCAACCGGACGCCCAGGCACAACAGGCGCGGCTGGATGACCGCGCCATGTTCGGCTCGGGGCAGGACGCCTTTGAAAAGACCTGCGCCCGGTGCCATACCGGCGTGGAAAGCCAGGTCGGGCCCGATCTGCTCAGCGGCGACTACGATCCCGACATCATCCGCTTCTTCGTCCGCAACGGGTTTGGCCCGATGCCGGCCTTTACCGAATCCATGATCGACAATGCCACCCTGGACGCTCTGGCGGACTACATCGTCCAGGGCAGCGAAGGAGACAGCCAATGAGCAGCGAACGCGAACTGCTTCATACCCCCGACGGCGTCACCCGCGACGATTTCGTCACCGCGATCGCGCGCTTCGAGGCGGTGGTCGGCCCGGACAATGTGCTGACCAGCGAGGAAAGGCTGACGCCCTATTACAAGACCATGATGCCGGTCGACGATCAGGACTATGCCATGTCGGCGGTGGTGCAACCGACCGCGACCGAGCAGGTTCAGGAAATCGTGCGCATCTGCAACGAGTTCAAGGTGCCGGTCTGGCCGACCTCGACCGGCCGGAACTTCGGCTATGGCACCTATGCGCAAGGCAGCGCCGGCGGCCACCGGCATCAGGTGGTCATCGACTTTCGCCACATGAACCGCATCCTTGAGGTCGACGCCGAACTGGGCACCGCCCTGCTGGAGCCGGGTGTGACCTATCAGCAGCTGGTCGACTACCTGGAGGAAAACAACATCCCGCTCTGGGTATCCTGCCCGGCACCTTCGGCCATCGCCTCACCCGTCGGCAACACCCTGGAGCGCGGCGTCGGCTATACGCCCTATGGCGAGCATTTCATGATGCAATGCGGAATGGAGGTCGTGCTGGCCAATGGCGAGGTCCTGCGCACCGCCATGGGCGGTGTCGAGGGCAGCAACAGCTGGCAGGTCTTCAAATGGGGATTCGGCCCCTATCTGGACGGGCTGTTCACCCAATCGAATTACGGCATCGTCACCAAGATGGGCCTGTGGCTGATGCCCAAGCCCCCTGCGTACAAGCCCTTCTACATCCGGTTTCAGGACGATGACGATATCGCCGAGATCGTGGATATGTTCCGTCCCCTGCGCATCGCGAATATCATTCCGAACGCCGTTGTCTTCGCCCATGTGTCAACGGCGGAGCAAAACCAGGCCGTTGGGCGGCGCAAAAGTAGGCCACTTGGCGCCGCAAGCGGGGAACGGCGGGAGGGCGTAGCCCGACTAGAGTTTCCCGCTTGC
>NZ_JBKQWU010000075.1:0-13231 GCF_047275745.1 Amaricoccus sp. W119
CAAGCGGGAAACTCTAGTCGGGCTACGCCCTCCCGCCGTTCCCCGCTTGCGGCGCCAAGTGGCCTACTTTTGCGCCGCCCAACGGCCTGGTTTTGCTCCGCCGTTGACACCGAAGTCTTCCTCGCGAAGCGTCGCCGTGTCGTCGAACTGCGGATCATGCCCGACGAGGAAGGCGACCCGGTCCTCACGCTCGACACAGGCGCCCCTGAGGCGGATGCCGCGGGGATGCTCCATCGTCAGCGCGACGTCGCGGTTGCGCGCGCCGGACCCCTGGTCGGGCATTTCGACGGTGAAGACCGCGCGCAGATCCCGCCCGATGATCTCCTCGCCGAGCAGCCGCCGGAGCGACGGGCCGGTGGCGAGAATTCGCCACGACTTGTCCACGATCAGATGGGCGGGGAAGAAATAGTCGAGATCCGCCTCCGAGAACGCGAGGTCCCCCGAGCCGGCGCCGAAGCCCGCGTTCGCGTGCCACGCCATCATGTCTGGATCCCCTCGCCTTCCCGCGCACGCCAGTTCATCCCGACCTGTCATCTAGGCGTCGAGCGTTGACATCCGATTAATCGCCGCGCGCTAGACCCCCGCCTTGGCCGGAGACGTTCCCGGCCGTCCAACGCGAGAGACGGGGTCCGTCATGGATATGAGCCGCGCTGAATGGGTGTCTGCGAGCCAGCCGCTGGGAGGGCTCGATCGCGATCTGACCGGGCTGCTGCCGCCATCCGAGGTGGCGTTGGTCAAGGGGGCCTGGAGCAAGTTCGTCACCCATGACGAACTTCTGACGGAGATGCTGTTCGAACGCCTGCTGGTGCTCGCGCCGGAGCTGGCCGAGCAGTTTGGTCCCGCGCTCGACGCCGCCCCGTTCGAGCTCCTCAAGCTGCTGGATCTCTCCGTCCGCGCGCTCAATCCGCGCACCGAGGCCATCCTGAAGGAAGGCTACCGCGCCGCGCCGACCGCCGCCACCGCCCGGTCCGCGACGCGCGCCGATTGCGCGGTCTTCTTCGCGACCTACGGGCTGACCCGGGGGCAGTGGGAACAGGCGCGCGCGGCCTTCCTCTGGACCTTCGAGAAGATCCCGCATCTCGATGACCTCGAACGGCAGGACCTGGCCGCTTCCGCGAGCTCCGCGCTGGCCCGCTTCTTCGACGACGCCATCATCGCGCCCATGGCCGGTCACGCGGAAGCCGAGGCCGCGGCCCTCTCTCCGGAGGTCGTCGCGGAGATGGCGGCCTCGGCCCAGACCATGATGGGCGTCTCGCGGGAAGCCGGCACGTTCTTCTACGAGACCGTCTTCCGCGAAAGTCCCGAGACGCTCCGCTTCTTCCGCACCTCGGACATGGACGGGCAGGTGCATCACCTGATCGCCGCGGTCGCGATGCTGGCCCGCGCGGCGGCGCAGCCCGAGCTTCTGCGCCCGGAACTGCGCAATCTCGCCTCGGTCCACGTCAATCTCCATATCCCGACCTCGGCCTATCCGGCGCTGGCCGGGCCGCTCATGGCGACGATCGAGCGATTCGGCGGCGCCCTGACCGGTGCCGGCCGACGCGGCTGGGAGATCCTGTTCGATCGCGTGATGCGGATCGTGTCCGAACCGATGCACGCGCGCGAGAAGCTGGTGGCCGCGGCGCGGGAATTTTTCGACCAGATCGCCGAGGAGAAACACTGGCCGAGAGCCAAGCTCGAAAAGCGCTGGTCCGAGATCATGACCGAGATCCGCGCCACCGGAACCTATGTCCAGAGTTTCGAGGAGCTCGAATTCGGCGCGCAGGTCGCCTGGCGCAACGCACCCAAGTGCATCGGGCGCATCTCCTGGCGCAACCTCATCGTGCGCGACCGGCGCCATGTCACCGAACCCGCCGCGATCTTTCAGGAATGCGTCGAGCATCTGCGCGCCGCCACCAACGGCGGCAATGTCGAGATCGTGCTCACCATGTTCGCCCCGACCCGGCCGGGCGAGCGCTGGGGGCCGAGGATCTGGAACAGTCAGCTGATCCGTTTCGCGGGCTACGAACAGGCCGATGGCGGCGTCATCGGCGACCGGGCGAACGTGGCGCTGACCTCGGCGATCCGGCGCCTCGGCTGGACCCCGCCCGAGGCACCCTCGGATTTCGACGTGCTGCCGCTCGTGATCGACGTTCCGGGCCATGAACCAACGCTCTACGAGCTCGACCCGGCCGATGTCGCGCTGGTGCCGATCACGCATCCGGAGCACCCGGAACTTGGCGCGCTCGGGCTCAAATGGTGCGCGGTGCCGGCGATCACCAATTTCCGCCTGGAGATCGGTGGTCTCGACTACGGCTGCCTGCCGTTCAACGGCTGGTTCATGGGGACCGAGATCGCGCGCAATCTCTTCGAGGACAAGCGCTACGACCGCGCCGAGGCGATCGCCGGGGCACTGGGGCTTGATACGTCGAGCGAGACGACGCTCTGGCGCGACCGCGCGTTCCTCGAACTGAACGCCGCCGTGATCACGAGCTTTCAGAAAGCGCGTGTGACGCTCGTCGATCATCAGACCGCCTCGCGCCAGTTCATGATCCACGAGATGCGCGAGAAGCGCGCCGGGCGCGAGTGCCCCGCGCAGTGGTCCTGGATCGTTCCGGCCGCCGGCGGATCGACCACGCCCGTCTGGCACCATGACATGCGCGACTTCCACCTCAAACCGGCCTTCCGCTACGCCGCCGACCGCTGGATGATCTCGGACGGCGCCCGCGGCTCGGACCGCGACAAGTCGCGCACCGCGACGCAGGCGCCGCTCATCCTCTTCGCCTCCGAGACCGGCACGGCCGAAACCTATGCCCGGATGGCGGGACGCTTCCTCGGCCGGCTCGCGCCTTCGGTCCTGTCGATGGACGAGGTGGCGCGCGAAAGGCTCGAGGAGGCGCCGCTCATCCTCGTCATCTGCTCGACCCACCGCGATGGCGAGGTTCCGACCAACGGGCGCGCGATGCTCGGCTGGCTCAGGGAACGGGAGGGTGAGGGACTCGGCGGGACGCGCTTCGCCGTGCTCGGCATCGGCAACCGGATCTATCCGAAATACTGCGCCGCCGCGCAGGCCTTCGACGCCGCCTTCGCGGCCGCCGGCGCGGAACGCGTGGCCGCCCTGACCCTCGCCGACGAGATCGCCGGGCAGGCCGATACCGTGAAGCAATGGATGGAAGTGATCGCGAGCCTCACCGGCACCGCCGGGATGCTTCCGGCCGCGGAGACACGCCCGCGCATCGAGATCGTCGGTCCGGTCACGCGGCCGGAGGACCGGCGGGAGAGTTCTGCGACCGTCGTGGAGAATCGCGAGATGCTCCCGGCCGGGGACGGCCAGCGTTCGACCCGTGAGCTCATCATCGCGCTCGACCCGCGCGAGGACGGAAGCGTGGTCCCCTATCGTCCGGGTGACCACCTCGCGCTGATGCCATGCAACGCCGGCGGGGAAGTCTCCCGGATGAGCACCCATGTCGGCCTGCCCCGGGACAGCTGGTTCCGCGTACCGCGGGGGGGCGACGACCGCTTCGACCGGTTCCGCGAGCCCTACCCGCTCGACCGGCTGTTCCGCGAGGACCTCGATCTGGCGCTGCCTGAATCACCGGAGGAATTGCTCCTTGCGATCCGCGAGGCGGCCGCGCACCCCGAGGACCGCGACACGCTGGGCAAATGGCTCGGGCTCCTGAATCTCGAGAGCTCCGATCCGGCGCGGCAACGGCACCGGAGCTGGCTCCGCGACAATTTCGCGACGGTGCCAGACCTTCTCGACAACTTCCCGAAATGCTGTCCGCCGCTCGAAGTGCTGATCGATATCCTGCCGCGGCTTCGCCCCCGGCTCTATTCGATCGCATCCTCCGAAATCGCGAATCCCGGGCGGGTCCGGCTGCTGGCGAGCAACCTGCGCTACCCGACCGCGGCGGGCGCCACGCGGGAGGGGGTCGCGTCCCAGTACATCCGGCATCTCGCGCCGGGTGACCGGCTCCGCGTCGAGGTCAAGCCGGCGCATCGGCCGCTGCCCGCCGGTTTTTCCGGGCCGCTGCTGCTGATCGGGGCGGGAACCGGCCTTTCCCTGCTTTACTCGGTGCTTGAGGATCGCGCGGCGCGGGGCATCGCAGGCGGGACCGGCCACTCGACGCGGCTCTTCTTCGGCTGCCGGGACGAGAGCGAGTTCCTGATGCGGGACCAGCTCGTCGGCTGGCGGACCAGCGGCTTGCTCGACGGGCTGACCGTGGCGCTGTCGCGGTCGGGCGCGGTCAAGGCCTATGTGCAGGACGCGCTCGCCGCGCGGGGACCCGAGGTGCTGGCGCTTCTCGACCAGCCGGAAGCGCATGTCGTCGTCTGCGGCGATGCGCGGATGGCGGCGCAGGTCGCCGACGCGCTCCTGCAGGTACTCCAGCGCGAGGGTGGGCTTTCCTATCTCGCCGCGACCCGGCGCCTGCGCGCGATGCGCGACGCCGGGCGCTATCTCGAAGATGTCTGGGGCNCGAGGGTGGGCTTTCCTATCTCGCCGCGACCCGGCGCCTGCGCGCGATGCGCGACGCCGGGCGCTATCTCGAAGATGTCTGGGGCGTGCAGCTCAAGCGCGAGATCGCCATGGCCGAGGTCGTCCGCGACCGCTACGACCAGGGAACCGGCTGGCTCAGCCGCCTGACCCGCAAGCTCGGCGGGGCGCGGCATCCCTCGCCGGCGATCCGCGACCACTGACGCGGCGCTCCCCCGAACGGCGATCGCCCCGGACATCCGGAGCGATCGTCGCAATTCGTTCGGGAAACCTTATCCGAACATCGTGTTCGGGATGATGAGCGCGATTCCCGGAAAGATGATGATCAGGATGAGGCAGACCAGCATCGCGAAGAGGAACGGCAGCACGCCCCGGAAGATCGTCGACATCGGCACATCGCTCGCCACGCCCTTGACGACGAAGACGTTGAGCCCGACGGGTGGCGTGATCATGCCCATCTCGATCACGATCACCGCGACCACGCCGAACCAGATCGGATCGAAACCGAGCGCCGTGATCACCGGGAAGACGATCGGGATCGTCACCACGAGCATCGAGAGCCCGTCGAGGAACATGCCGAGCACCACATAGCTCAGGATGATGAGCGCGAGCGTCCCGTAGGCGCCGAGGCCGAGCACGTCGAGGGCGGTGCCGAGCGTCGCCGGGATATGCGTGATCGCGAGGAACGGGTTCAGCACATTGGCACCGATGACGATGGTGTAGAGCATCGCCGAGGTCTTCACCGTGTCGAGCACCGCCGCGCGCAGCACGTCGAAGCTCAGGGCGCGCTTGACCGCGGCCAGGAGGATCACCAGCGCCGCCCCGATGCCGGAAGCCTCGACCGGGGTGAAGGCGCCGACATAGATGCCGCCGATCGAGATCACGATGACCGCGATCAGCGGGATCGCCCGCATCAGGACCGCGAACCGCTCGCGCAGCGGCAGATCCTCGCCCCGCGGTCCGGCGGAGGGGTCGCGCCAGGTCATGATGGCGACGGTGGCGATGAAGAGCGCCGTCAGAAGCAGGCCGGGCAGGATGCCGGCCATGAAGAGCCGCCCGATCGATTCCTCGGTCAGGATCGCGTAGATGACGAAGCCGGTCGAGGGCGGGATCAGGAAGCCGAGCGTTCCGCCGGCGGCGATCGCGCCGGTCGAGAGCCCGTCGGCGTAGTTGAGCCGGCGCATCTCGGGCAGCGCCACCTTGCCGATGGTGACGGCGGTCGCGACCGAGGAGCCCGACACCGCCGAGAAGGCCGCGCAGCCGAGCACCGAGGCCGAGGCGAGCCCGCCCCTGAACCGCCCGACCCAGGCATTCGCCGCGTCGTAGAGCCCCCGGCTGAAGCCCGCCGCCGAGGAGATGTTGCCGAGCAGGATGAACATCGGCACCACGATCAGCGAGTAGTTCGAGATCGCGCCGTAGCTCTCCGTCAGGATGACGCCGCCCGCCGTTCGCAGGTCATCGATCATCCAGAGCCCGAAGAAGCCGGTGATCAGCATCGCGAAGGCGACGGGCGTCCTGAGGATCATCAGCACGAAAAGCGCGCCGATTCCGATCAGGCCAATGGCGACGGGGGTCATTCGGCGGCCCTCCCGGTGATGAGGAGAACGATGATCTGCTCGATGAGCACGAGGACGCACAGCGCCATGCCGAGCGCGATCATGGCGTAGAAGGGCCAGAGCGGAAGGCTCAGCATGTTGGTCGTGTCGGCGTAGCGCCAGGCATCGACCGCCTTGACCGCGGATCGCCAGACCAGCGCCGAGAGGACGAAGGCGGAGAGGACGCGCGACTGGATGTCGCCGAACCAGCGGCCGCGAACGCCGATCGTGTTGTCAAAGACATCGACGCGGACATGCCCGTTCTGGTCGGTGCAGTAGGGCAGCGCCAGCATGACCACGCCGACGGCGGTCAGCTGGATGATCTCGTTCGAGCCCAGCATCGGGTTTCCGAAGACATAGCGCATGATGACGCCGACGGTGATCGTCACCACCATGAACAGGAGCCCGATCCCAGCGATCGCGGCCAGCACGAGGGTGGCGCGGTCGAACTTCTTCGCCCAGCCGGGCGTTGCTTGCGTTGACATGTCCCTCACCCCGCCCGCAGCGCGTTCATGACGTCGACGGCGCCCGCGCCGGCCCGGTTCGCCACCGCCTCGGCGGTCGCCTTCGCGATCTCGTTGAACGGGGTCGCTTCCTCGGGCGTCAGCCGGATCACCTCCTTGCCCAGGGCGGCGAAACCGTCGACGCCCTTGCGCGCCTCGTTCAACTGGACCTCGTTGCCGAGGCGCGAGGTCTCCCTGCCCGCCGCCTCGATCGCCGCCCGGTGCTCGGGGGTCATCTCCTCGAAGTCGTGGCGGTTCATCAGCAGGAAGAAGGGCGAGATCGTGCTGTCCATCCCGACCGTCAGGTGGTTCGCCACCTCGCCGAGCTTGAAGGCATGCGTCGCCGAGCCATCGATCATCGCGCCGTCGATGACGCCGGTCTGCATGGCGTTGTAGATCTCGGAGACCGGCATCGAGACCGGGTTCCCGCCCCAGGCCTGGATGAGCAGCCCCGCCGTCCGCGAGGGCACGCGGATGTTGAGCCCGCGCAGATCCTCAGGCGCGCGCACCGCCTTGTCGCGCATGTAGAGCAGGTTCGGCGCCGAGGACCAGAGGCCGACCAGTTTCACCCGCTCGTATTCCGGCAGGAAGAGGTCGATATTGTTCCAGATCGTCTCGGTGCCGCCGGCCTCGGTGATCACGCCGGGAAGCTCGGTCAGGAGCGTGACCGGGAAGGCGGAGGCGGTATAGCCCGGAAGCCCGATCGCGAATTCGGTCACGCCGTCGAGCACGCGCGAATACTGGTCGGTCGGGCCGGTCCCGAGCTCGCCGCCATTGTAGATCGTCACCGTGATCTCGCCGCCGGTCAGTTCCGCGACCTTCGCCGCGAAGGGCTCCAGCACGCCGGAGACATAAGGGTGCGTCGGCGCCATGAAATTCGCGAGCTTCAGTTCCTCAGCCGCCGAGGCCGCGCCGGCGATCAGGCCGAAGCCGAGCGCGGCGGCGACGAGGTTCTTGATGATGGGCATTCGGCTCCTCCGTTCGTTCTCCCTGGGCCTCCTCCGAACCTGAGCCGGTCGCGGCGGAGTCATCGCGGAGTTCTGGAGGGAGGGAGGAGCCGAAACCATTCAGAAGGGCATGCCGCCCCATAAGATCTCGCTATCGCCACCGGTCACGGCGGCGATAGCGAAGATGGCGCGCCCACACGGGCGTCGGGGTGGCCGGGACGGCCGCGCGGAAGCCTCGCTCGTGGGCTCAGGTCTCGAAGCTGAGCTTCGAGAGCGGCATGCTCCGGATGCGCCGCCCGATCAGATGCGAGGCGGCGTTCGCGACGGCGGGCGGAACCGAGGGCACCCCGGGCTCGCCGATGCCGCCCATGGGCGCGCCGCTCTCGATGATGCGGACATGCACCTTCGGCATCTCGCCCGGCGGCAGGATCGGATACATGTCGTAGTTGCGCGCGACCGGAACGCCGTTCTCGTAGACGGCCTCCTCGTAGAGCACCTGCGACACGCCGATGGCGACGGCGGAATTGACCTGCGCCTCGATGATCGCGGGGTTCACGATGCTGCCCGGATCGATCGCCTGCCAGACCTCGCGCACCCGGACCTGGCCGTCCTCGATCGAGACCTCGGCGATCGAGGCGGTCTCGGAGCCGAAGGGCGAAGCCATCGCCACGCCCCGCGCGCGCCGCGAGCCGTCCTCCGCCTCGTAGGGTCCGCGCCGCCAGCCGCCGGAGAGGTCGCCGACTGCCCGGAGCAGGTTCGTGAGCCGGGTATTGCCTTCGAGAAGCCGCATCCGCAACTCGTACGGGTCCTGACCGCCGCTGTCCGCGAGTTCGTCGAGAAAGCCTTCATAGAGGAAGTCGTTCATCGAATGCCCGACCGAGCGCCAGTAGCCCAGCATCGTCGGATTCTGGACATAGTTCTGTGCGATCCGGACATTGGGGATCGCATAGACCTTGCCGGCCAGCCCCTCGACCGCCGCGCCGTCGACCTTCCCGTCCTTGTCGCGGCCCGACAGCGCCTCGGTCGGCCCTTCGCAGGCGCTGATCGCCTCGAGCGCCAGCGGCATCCCGTCACCGTCGAGCGCGCCCCGGAAGCGGACGACGGCCATCGGGCGCAGACGGTCGCGCAGGAACTCCTCCTCCCGGCTCCAGATCAGCTTGATCGGCCGGCCCACCTCCTTCGCGAGCTGGATCGCCTGCGGATGCGGGTTCGAGGTCGCATAGAGGAAATGCCGCCCGAAGAAGCCGCCGAGGATCGGCGAATGGATGCGGACCTGCGACGGATCGATCCCGGCATGCGCGGCCGCGTCGGTCTGGAACAGATCCGGCGCCTGGTTCGGCAACCAGAGATCCAGCGAGCCATCCGGTTCGAACCGCGCCAGCGCGGCGGGCGGCTCCAGCTGTCCGTGATGCACGTACTGGGTCCGGTAGCTCGCGTTCACCACGGTCTCCGCGCCGTCGAGCACGCCGGGCGCGTCGCCCTTGGCCTCGGCCTCGTCGCCGGTGCCCGTCTCCCCGGCGAGCCGGTCGCTGAAGGCCGCGGTCGAGAAATCGGCCGGCATGTGGCGCAGATTCGGCCCCGCCTCGCCCTCCGGCTCCAGCCAGTCGACCTCCGCGGCCTCCGCCGCGCGTTTCGCATCCCACCAGCGTTCGGCGACGACGCCGACCGCGCCGGGCAGCCGGTGCACGGAATGAACCCCGGTCATCGCACGAAGGTCTTCCTCGTTCCGGATCGTCCCGATGGTCAGCCCGAGGCGGGGCGCATGCTGGACGGCCGCGTGCAGCATGCCCTCCACCTTCGCGTCGATTGCATAGATCGCCTTGCCGGTCGATTTCTCGTAGACATCGAGCCTAGGCACGGGCTTGCCGATCCAGCGGAAGCCGCCGGGATCGCGCAGCGTTACGCTCTCGGGGTCCGGCACCGGCAGATCCAGCGCCGCGGGCGCGAGTTCGCCATAGCTCACCGAACGCCCCGAGGCGGCGTGAAGCACGCGGCCCGGCTCCGTCGAAAGTTCGGAGACCGGCGCCTCGAGCCGTTCGGCGGCGGCGGTCATGAGCATCGCGCGGGCGGAAGCGCCGAGGCGGCGCATCGTCGCGTAGCTCGTCCTGACCGACATGCTGCCGCCGGTGAAGCGCGTCTGCGGCATCCCCTCCATGACCTGATAGACCGCGCCGGGCGCCGCGTTCTCGACCCGGAAGCTCGCCGGATCGGCGTCGAGCTCCTCGCCGACGATCTGGGCGAAGGCGGTGAAGACACCCTGCCCGCCCTCGACGAAGGGGCTGCGCAGGAGCACGGTATTGTCGGGGCGGATCTCGAGGAAGGCCGGGACCGGCGACTGCGCCATCGCCTCGGCCTGGGCACGCGCGCGTCCGGCGGGAAGGCCCACGCCGAGCACCAGCGCCCCGGCGGCGGAGGTGATCATGAAGCCGCGCCGCGAGAGATTGAGCGGGATCCCGGAAAGTGCCGGGACGGCATTCGCGGTGAAAGTCGATCGCTTGCCCATCATCCCGCCTCCGGCCGGCCGGCGAGATCGTTCATCGCCGCCTTGATCGCATTGTAGGTGCCGCAGCGGCAGAGGTTGATCATCGCCGCCGCCACCTCCTCCGCGCTCGGGTTCGGAGTCTCCTTGAGCAGCGCGGTCGCCGCCATCACCTGCCCCGACTGGCAGTAGCCGCATTGCGGCACCTGATGCGCGACCCAGGCCTCGACCACGCGGCGGCCGACCTCATCCTCCTCGACCGCCTCGATCGTCGTGATCTCGGTCCCCACGACGCTGTCGACCGGCGTCACGCAGGAGCGGGTTATGACCCCGTCGACGAGGACGGAACAGGCGCCGCATTGCGCCAGTCCGCAGCCGTATTTCGTGCCGGTCAGGCCGAGTTCGTCCCGGATGACCCAGAGCAGCGGCGTCTCGCCGTCCGACTGGACCGGATAGGTCTTCTGGTTGATCTGAAGTTCCATGGTGTATCTGGCGTCCCCTGATTTGGAGCCTGGCTGGACCAGCGGCCCGGTATGGCGCCGGGATCAGCGAGCGCCGGGAGCCGCGGAATCTCTCCGGGGAGAGATCGGACCTCGATGATAGTGGAGTTGATCGCGCGCGTTTAGGCCAATCTTCGACTTGCTCCCATCGATCCGGCTCATCAATGGCGCGACCGGGCAGGGCCGGCGCGCGCCGGCGGTGATCCGTGAACGCGCGGTCGCCAATGTCGATCCCTCGGACGGGTGTCTCAATGGGAACCCGCTACGGGGTCCAAGAGGAGTTGACCAATCCACGCTTCAGGGCTCGACTGACGGCGAGGAAGCATCGGAACAGGGAGGTGTGATGATGATCCCCATGCAACCCATCGGCCCGGAAGCTGTCGGCTCGGAGCTTGTCGGCCCGCGACCCATCGGCCTGCGATCCCCAGGCGCACGGTCCATCGGCCCGCGACCTATAGGGCTGGCCGCCGCGGCGCTGATCCTGACCGCCCTGGCCGTGTCGCCCGCCGGCGCGCAGGAGGCGGCGATCTATTCCGGCATGGACCGGCTGCATCCCGTCTGGGCGGAGAACGGCATGGTCTCGGCGCAGGAGCGCGTCGCCGCCGAGGTTGGCCGCGACATTCTCGCGCGCGGCGGAAACGCCATCGACGCGGGCGTGGCGGTCGCCTTCGCCCTCGCCGTGACCCTGCCCCGCGCCGGCAATCTGGGCGGCGGCGGCTTCATGCTGGTCCATGACGCGGAGAGCGGCGAGACCCGCGCCATCGACTACCGCGAGATGGCCCCGTCGAGCGCGAGCCGCGACATGTTCCTCGACGCGGAGGGCAATGCCGACAGCGAGAAGTCGCGCTATTCCGGCGCCGCTTCGGGCGTGCCGGGAACCGTCGCGGGGATGAAGCTCGCGCTCGACAAATACGGCAGCATGGACTGGGCCGAGGTCATCGCACCCGCGATCCGGCTCGCCGAGGGCATCACGGTAACGCCCGATCTGGCCGACAGTCTCGAAGCGCTTAGGGAACGGCTGACGCATTATCCCTCCGCCGCGAAGATCTTCTACAAGGAGGATGGCGCGCTCTACCGGCCCGGCGAGACGCTCACGCAGACCGATCTCGCCGCCACGCTCCGCAAGATCGCGGAGGAGGGTCCGGACGGATTCTACAAGGGCGAGGTCGCCGAGGCGATCGCGCGCTCCGTCACCGAAGCGGGCGGGCGGATGACCGTGGAGGATCTCGCGGCCTACAAGGCCGTCGAGCGCGAGCCGGTCACGGGCACCTACCGCGGCGCCGAGATCGTCTCCATGCCGCCGCCCTCCTCCGGCGGGGTACACCTGATCCAGATCCTGAACGCGCTCGAAGGCTATCCGATCGGCGCGCTGGGGGCGAATTCATCCGAGACGATCCACCTGATGGCCGAGGCGATGAAGCTCGCCTATGCCGACCGCTCCGAATTCCTCGGCGATCCCGATTTCGTGGACGTGCCCGTCGCGGCGCTGACGAGCAAGGATTACGCGGTGGACATGCGCGGCAAGATCCGCGCCGATTTCGCGACGCCCTCGGAGCAGATCAGGCCGGCCGATCTCGCGCCCTACGAGTCCGAGGAGACCACCCATTTCTCGGTCATTGACAAGGAGGGCAACGCGGTCTCCAACACTTATACGATCAACTTCTCCTACGGCTCGGGGCTCGTCGCCGAGGGGACCGGCGTGCTGATGAACAACGAGATGGACGATTTCTCGGCCAAACCCGGCGTCGCCAACGCCTATGGGCTGATCGGCGGCGACGCCAACGCGGTCGAGCCCGGCAAGCGCCCGCTCTCCTCGATGACGCCGACGATCGTGAAGCAGGATGGCGCGGTCTGGCTCGTCACCGGCTCGCCTGGCGGGGCGCGCATCATCACCACGGTGCTGCAGGTCATCATGAACATGATCGACCACGACATGAACGTCGCCGAGGCCAGCACCGCGCCGCGCATCCACCACCAATGGCTGCCGGACCAGCTCCGCGTCGAGGAAGGCATCAGCCTCGACACGCAGCGCGCGCTGCTCGCGAAGGGACATGTGCTCTCGCTGGAGGAGGTCATGGGCTCGACCCAGTCGGTGAGCCGGAACCCGGAGACCGGCTTCCTCCTCGGCGCCTCCGACCCGCGCCGCGCGGGCGCCGCGACTGTCGGCTACTGAGGGGGCCACCGCGGCGGGCGCCCGGTCCCGGAGGCCCGCCCGGGGGGGCCGTGATGCCGGCGACCGACCCGGCGGCGCGGATCAGATGGCCGCGCCCGTCTCAGGATCGAAGAGCCGCGTGTCCTCCGGCGCCACCGCGAGCCGGATCTCCTCGCCGGCCGCGGCGGTGATGCGCTCGCGCACGAGGATCGCCGCCTCGATGCCGCCGACCTCGGCCGCGATGATCGTATCCGCCCCGGTCGGCTCGACCACCTTGACCCGCGCATGGATCGGACCCTCGGGCGCGATCGCGAAATCCTCCGGGCGAATGCCGAGGGTCACACGCTTGCCCTCCGAGGCCCGCGCCTGCCCCGGCGCGGGGATCACGGTGCCGTCGGCGAGCCGGATACCGCCGCCCGCGATCTCCGCCGGAAAGAAATTCATCGCCGGCGAGCCGAGAAAGCCCGTGACCTGCCCCCCGGTGGTCCCTCGCTCATGACGCGAGTCCGCAGGTTGGATTTCGGTATTGGTCTTCGCCGGATTTCACAAGCGCGCCGGGCGCGGAGCCCTCAGCCAGCTCA
>NZ_JBKQWU010000076.1:0-12574 GCF_047275745.1 Amaricoccus sp. W119
TCCCCGAAGCGGTGTCAGGCTGGCGGGTCCGCTTCGATCTGCTGATCCGTGAGTGTCTGGTTCTCCAGCGACAGGAACCGCTGGTGCAGCATGCAGGCGGCGCCGAAGGCCGCGCTGGTCTCGGGTGCCTCGTGCACCGTGATCGCCGGGACCGGGAAGCTCGGCGCCTGGGCCGCGCCGAGATAATGCGCGACGCGGGCGGCGACGAGCGGATAGAGCGCCGCGACCGAGCCGCCGAGCACGATCCGGTTCGGATCGATCAGCCGGCAGGCGGTGGCGATCGCATGGGCGAGATCCCGCGCCCAGTCCTCGGCGATCCCGACCGCCGCCGGCACCCGGTCGCGCACATGATCGAGGAAGTCCGCGAGCGTGGCATCCTCCGACGCGGGCCCGGATGAGCAACTGGGCGCGCGCCCCTCCTCGCGGTAGCGTCGCAGCAGATGGCCAAGGCCGAGCAGCTGCTCGAATTCGCCGCCGTCGCGGTAGCGGGCATGCCCGATCTCGCCGGCGAGCCCGTGGCCGCCCCGGAAGAGCCGGCCGTCGATGACGATGCCGCCGCCCACGCCGGTTTCCAGCACGAGGAAGAGCGTGACGCCGCGCCGGCCGCCCCTGTCCCGGTAGCCCTCGCCGAAGGCGAAGGCATTGGCTTCGTTCTCCACCATGATCGGCAGATCCGGGTCGAGCCGCGAACCGGCGAGATCCGCGCCCGAAAGCTCCGCCAGCGCCTCGCGCGCGAGCAGGCCGAGATCCTCGTCCCGCCAGCCGAGCAGCGGCGCGACGCGCACCTTGCCGGTCGCGTCCATCTGCGCCGGGGCGCTGAGACCGAAGCCCTCGACCCGGGCGGCGGCCTCGGGCGACAGCCCGTCGAGCGCCTGGGCGAGCGCGCGCCGGACCGCCTCGCGCGCCGGGACCGCGCGCCCGTCGAAAGGCTCGACGCGCTGGCCGATGATCCCGGCCGCGAGATCGATCCGGAGCGTGGTGATATGCTCGACGCCGATCTCCGTCCCGATGAAGGAGGCCGCGCCCGGATCGAGCTCCAGGAGGATGCCGGGCCGCCCGGCGCGCCGCCCCCGTCCGGCGGCGACCTCGCGCCCGCCCCCGCCGGAGACGACCTCGCGCACCAGCGCGCTCGCCTCCAGTTCCGCGACGATATGGCTCGACGAGGAGCGGTTCAGCCCCAGATGCCGCGCGATCTCAGCCCTGCTCAGCCGCCCGTGCTCGAAGAGCGCCCGAAGCGCGGCGATCACATTGCCTTGCCGGATGCGCCGGGGCGAGCTGGACGGGAAGGGTTCGGTCATCGCGGGACTCCTCGGCTTCGATCCGGGGAATACTTACCGGATCGGGCGGCGGCGGGGACTCCGCGTCAGGCGGCGGCGTTCACCTCGCGGCGCCGGACCGCCTCGGCCCAGCGTTGCTCGATGAACTGGCGCGCATGGGCCGCGAGCGGGTTGTTGTCGTCCCAGGTGTCGCGCCAGATGCCGCAGACCCGCGACAGCGCCTCATCGACGATCGCGCTCGAGAAGCTCTCGAAGACCACGTCGCGGTTGTCATAGCCGATATCGACCAGCGCCGCGAAGATGCTCGGGAAATCGATCGTCCCGGTGCCGAGGAAGCCGCGGTAGTTCTCGTTGAAATGGAAATAGGTGACCTTGTCGCCCGCGAGCCGGATCGCATCCGCCGGGCTCGCCTCCTCGATGTTCATGTGGAAGGTGTCGAGGTGGAGGAACACGTCGTCCCGCCCGGTATCCGCGATGAAGCGAAGCCCCTGCGCGGTGGTGTTGAGAAGGTTCGATTCGAAGCGGTTCACGACTTCGAGCACGATCTCGACGCCGCAGTCCTTCGCCACCTCGGCGGTCGCGGCCACGGCGCCGGCGCTGTTCATCCAGCCCGCGCGCGTCGGCATGGCATCGTACTTGCCATGCATCGAATAGAGGATGCCGCCGAGCCGGATGCCGCCGATGTCGCGCACCGCCTTCACCGCGTCCGAGAGCATCGCGGTGCCCTTCGCGACCACGGCCTTGTCCTCGCTCGACACATCGGCCTCGGCGGGCAGGCCCATCGTCACGACGATCTCGATGTCGAGGTCCTTCGCCCGTTTCGCCAGCCGGTCGAGATCGAATTTCTCGGGCCGCAGATAGGCGAATTCGATCATGCGGTAGCCATGCTCCGCCGACTTGTCGAGCGCCATCTCCAGCCCCTCCTGGGTCTGACCGCCCGTCCAGACGAACGAGTGAATTCCGAGCCGCCGCATGACGTTTCCTCCCTGACCGCGAGCCGATGCCGGTGGTGTAATTCATTTTGTATGAGAGAGCAACAAATATTTTGACACATGGCTCCACTGATCGGGGAGGAGCACGGGGCCGGAAAGTTTCCGCAGACGCGCGATGCGTATGATTGACCTTGACCCGCGCAAGGTGCTCGGTTCTGATTTGATGCACATCACAACAAATGATCGCGCCAAATGATCGCGCCGCATGGTTTCCGCGGCATCGATCGATCCGAGGTGGCCTCGGCGCCGCGCAGCGATCCGCGACTCATCGCAGCTCGCCCGGTCGCCCGAACCGGATCGGAACAGTCCGGTCCATCCCCTCCCGGTGAAGGGCGATGGTGCCCGCCCGTGGAATTTGCACCGATACGCTGGAATAGCCAATAGCGACGTGCAATCTTCCCCTCCGAAGCCGCCGGATGTCCCCGGCGCACGGAAGGATGCCACGCATGTCGATATCGAGCCCGCTCGCCATCAGGATCGCCAGGGATCTCCTGGACGCCATCTCCACCGGGGAAATCGCCATCGGGGATCATCTGAGCGCGCAGCGGATCGCCGACAGGTTCGAGGTGTCGCGGTCGCCGGTGCGCGAGGCGTTGCAGGCTCTGGCCGAGGAAGGCTATCTCGACCAGCACCAGAACCGGGGCTATTTCGTCCGCTCCGCGCCGCCGGCCCGGGAGCAGCCGGGTCCCGAGGGTGCGGATCAGCATCCGTTCGACACGCCCAATGACTACCAGCGCGTCGCCGAGGACTGGCTTGCCAACCGGATTCCGGCGGAGGTGACGGAGCAGATGCTGCGCTCCCGTTATGATCTGACCAAGGCGCAGCTCAGCGACATCCTGGTCCGCGCCTCCCGTGAGGGATGGGTCGAGCGCAAGCAGGGATATGGCTGGCGTTTCCTGCCGGTGGCGAAGACGGCGGAGGCTTTCGCGCAGATCTACCGCTTCCGCCAGACGATCGAGCCGGCGGCGATGCTGGAACCGACATACCGCGTCGATCGCGGCGTGCTCCTCGAGCAGAGACGCATCCAGGAACGGATGCTCGACACGGATATCGAACGGCTTCCAGGCGAAAGATTGCTCGAAAGTGGAGCTACATTCCATGAAGAGCTGATCAAGTTCTCGGGCAATCCGTTCTACCACCAGGCGCTCGTCCGGGTGAACCGGATGCGCCGTCTGATGGAGTACCGGACCGAGATCGACCGCCGCCGCCTCTATGTTCAATGCGCTGAACATATTGAAATACTGAAGTTAATTGAAGACGGTTCCATCGTGGACGCCTCCTATCTGATGCGCCGCCACCTTGGGGCGGCTCTGTCGACGAAACAGCCGGATCAGCCGAGGGAGGACGCGACCGGCCGGCGGGCTTCGCCGTAGATCCAATTTTTAGATTGCATCTTTTCAGATAAAAAGCCAATACTGCCTCCACACCGAGTCGGGCCGCGGGGCCACGACCGAACGCAGGAGGAGAGAAGATGCGCATCATGGTTGTGCCGTGCGACGGCATTGGCCCGGAGATCACGCGGGCGACGATGGAGGTGCTGGAGGCGACGGACAGCGCCTTCGGACTCGGCCTCGAGTTCGAATACGAGGAGACGGGTTTCGACAGTCTCGCGAAATACGGCACGACGCTCAGGCCGGAGACGATCGAGCGCGCGCGCCGGTTCGACGGCGTGATCCTCGGCCCGCAGTCGCACATGGACTATCCGGCACGCGACGAGGGCGGGATCAACGTCTCCGCCGGGTTCCGCACCGGGCTCGACCTCTACGCGAATGTCCGTCCCGCCCGCGTGCGGCCGTTCCTGCCGGCGCGGGTGCCGGCGATGGACATCGTCATCATGCGCGAGGCGACCGAGGGCTTCTACCCGGACCGGAACATGTTCAAGGGCATCGGGGAGTTCATGCCGACCCCGGACGTGGCGCTCTCGGTACGCAAGATCACCGCGCCGGCCTGCGAGCGCATCGCCCGCGCCGCCTTCGAGATGGCGATGAAGCGCGGCAGGCACGTGACCGCCGTGCACAAGGCGAACAACTTCATCGTCACCGACGGTCTCTTCCTCGAAAGGGTGCGCACGGTCGCCTGCGAGTTCCCCGAGGTCCGGCTCGACGAGGTGATCATCGATGCGATGGCCGCGCATCTGGTGCGCGATCCCTCGCGCTACGACGTGATCGTGACGACCAATTTCTACGCCGATATCCTGTCCGATCTCGCGAGCGAGCTTTCAGGGAGCCTCGGCCTCGCCGGATCGATCAACGCGAATGCCCAGACCGGCCTCGTCTGCGCCCAGGCGCAGCACGGGTCGGCGCCGGACATCCAGGGCCGGAACGTCGCCAACCCGACCTCCCTGATCCTGTCGGCGGCGATGATGCTGAGCTGGCTCGGCGAGCAGCGCGGCCTGCCCGGCTTCGAGGCGGCGGGCCAGGCGATCACCGAGGCGGTCGACGCCGTGCTCGCCGAACCGGGCAACCGGACCCGGGATCTCGGCGGCTCCACCAACTGCGACGATTTCGGGCATCTCGTCGCCGAGGCCATCGCGGTGCCCGAGCTCCGCGCCGCCGCCGCCGGCTGACTCCCCAACAAACCGACAAGGCGCGGCGCCCTCATCGGGGGCGACCGCGACGACAGCACCAACGGAGGAACATCATGTCCAGACTGACCGCTTTCAGCTGCGCCGCGCTGCTCTCGCTCTCCCCGGCCGCCTTCGCCGCCGACGCCGCGCTCGTCGAGGCTGCCACCGAGGAGGGGGCCGTCTCGGTCTATACCTCGACCGACATCTCCCAGGCGCGGGGCCTGCTCGACGCCTTCGCCGCGAAATATCCCGGTATCCGGATCGACTACAACGACGTGGGTACCAATGGCGCCTACAACCGCGTCATCGCCGAGGCGGCCGCGCGCCAGATGGGCGGGGATGTCATCTGGAGCTCCGCGATGGACCTGCAGATGAAGCTGGCGGCGGACGGCTATCTCGACGCCTATGCCTCGCCGGAGGCGGGGGTGGTGCCCGACTGGGGCAAGTACCAGGACATGCTCTACGCGACCACGATCGAGCCGGTGGGGATCATCTACAACAAGCTCTCGGTCAGCGAGGACAAGGTTCCTCACACGCGGGCCGAACTGATCGCCTTCCTCGCCGATCCCGAGGTTTCCGGCATGGTCGCGACCTTCGACCCGGAGAAGAGCGGCAGCGGCTTCCTGTTCCATACCAACGACGCGCTCCAGACCACCGATTTCTGGGAACTCGCGGCGGCCTTCTCGGCGGCGCGGGGCAAGACCTATTCCTCGACCGGCTCGGTCAAGGAAACGGTGGTCTCCGGCGAGAACGTGCTCGCCTTCAACATCATCGGCTCCTACGGCATCGAATGGGCGAAGGAGATCGAGAACCTCGGCGTCGCCTTCACGACCGACCATACCGCCGGTTTCTCCCGGGTCGCGGGCATCCCGAAGGACGCCCCGCATCCGGCGGCCGCCAGGCTCTTCGTCGACTTCATGCTGTCACCCGAAGGCCAGGGCGCGCTCGCGGCGGCCGACCTGCCCTCGGTCAGGACCGATATCGAGGGCGGCCTCGATCTCGACGGGCTGAACGAGGTGGTCGGCGGCAACCTGCGGCCGATCGTGCTCGACGAGGCATTGCTCGACTACATGTCGCCGATGAAGCGCGTCGATTTCCTGAAGCAGTGGAAGGCGGCCGGCAAGAGCTGATCCCGCGCGCGCCCGTCGCGCGGGTCGCGGCGGGTGTTCCCCGCAACACGCACGCAAGGAGACGCGCCATGGCCGTCCAATCCACACCGGTTCCGTCCGGGCTCACCACCGCGCTCGCGGCGGCGGAGCTGGCGAAACGCCCGAGCCGCTTCCCGAAACCCGGCGACGCCCTCGCCCTCCGCCGGACCATCATCGGACTGCTCGCGGTCGTCGTCCTCGCCCCGGTGGTCCTGATCGTCTACCAGAGCTTTCTCGACAACCCGTTCTTCACCCCGGCGGCGAAGGCGTCGCTCGAAGCCTACCGCTACATCCTGACCGACTCGATGTTCTACGAGGCGCTCGGGAACACGGTGATCATGGCGCTCGGCATGGTCGCGATCGCGGTCCCGCTCGGCGCCGCGCTCGCCTTCCTCATCACCCGCACCGATGTGAGGTTCCGCAAGGCGCTCGAAGTGCTGGTGCTCGTGCCGATGTTCATCTCGTCGATCGTGCTCGCCTTCGGCTATACCGTCGCGGTGGGACCGTCGGGGTTCATCACCATGGCGGTGCGCGATCTGCTCGGCTTCTCGCCGTGGAACCTCTACACGCTGACCGGCATCATCATCGTCTGCGGCCTCAGCCACGTGCCGCACGTCTATCTCTACGTCTCGGCGGCGATGCGGAACCTCCCCTCGGATCTCGAAGAGGCCGCCCGTGTCACCGGCGCGCCGCTCTGGCGGGTCTGCCTAGACGTGACCGTGCCGATGGTGCTGCCCGCGCTCGTCTTCGCGACCGCGCTGAACCTGATGATCGGCTTCGAGATGTTCGGCGTGCCGCTCGTGCTCGGCGAGCCGAGCGGGATCGTGGTGCTGACGACCTATGTCTACAAGCTCACCACGCTCTTCGGGGTGCCGACCTACCAGCTGATGGCCGTGGTCGTCGTGCTCCTCGTGCTGATGACGCTGCCGCTCGTCTGGTACCAGCGGCGCCTGCTGCGCCACGCCCGCCGCTACGCCGCGCTCGGCGGCAAGGGCGCGCGGACCCAGGTGATGCGGCTCGGGCCGAAGGGTCAGGCGATCGCGCTCTCGATCATCGGGTTCTGGCTCTTCGTCTCGGTCGTGCTTCCGATCGGCGGCATCACGCTGCGCGCCTTCGTCGGCGCCTGGGGGCAGGGGGTGAACCCGCTCGAGCATCTGACGCTCCGGCATTTCGCCAACCTGCTCGAAGTGCCGAGCCTGACGCGCGGCATCGTCAACACGATGATCCTCGCGGTGGTGGGCGGTGCCTGCGCGGTGGCGGTCTATCTCGTCGTCGGCCTCGCCGGGCATCGGAACCGCGACGCGTCGAACACCCTGCTCGACTACATCGTGCTGCTTCCCCGGGCGATGCCGGGCCTGATGATCGGCCTCGCCTTCTTCTGGCTGTTCCTCTTCGTGCCCTTCCTCGTGCCGTTCCGGACCACGCTCATCAGCCTCTTCGTCGCCTATCTCGTCGTCGGCCTCTCCTATGGCCTGCGGCTCCTGCAGGGCACGCTGATCCAGGTCGCGCCGGAACTCGAAGAGGCGGCGCGCACCACCGGCGCCACGATCGGGCGGAGCTGGCGCGACATCGTGATCCCGATCATCCGGCCGGGTCTCGCCGGGGCCTGGGCGCTGATCATGATCGTCTTCCTGCGCGACTATGCGACCGGCGTCTATCTCATGAGCGCGGGCACCGAGGTCATCGGCTCGCTGATGGTCTCTCTCCTGCAGACCGGCGCGATGGACATCATCGCCGCGCTCGCCTTCGTCTCCATCCTTCTCACGGCGGCGGCCATCGGCCTCGCCCTCCAGCTGGGAGCCAAGATCCATGACTGAGCTCGTCGTTCGCAACGTCCACAAGTATCTCGGTGGTCTCCACATCCTGCGGGGCGCGTCCTTCCAGGCGGAGCGCGGGTCGATCGTCTCGCTCCTCGGCGCCTCGGGCAGCGGCAAGACCACGCTGCTGCGCTGCGTCGCCGGCCTCGAACAGCCGGAACTCGGCTATATCCGGATCGGCGACAAGGTGGTGCTCGACGACGAGAAGCGGGTCGCGCTGCCCCCCGAGAACCGCGGCATCGGCCTCGTCTTCCAGTCCTACGCGCTCTGGCCGCACCGCACCGTGACGGAGAACGTGGCCTACGGGCTGAAGCTCCGCGGCGTCGACAAGGTCGAGGCGGGCAAGCGCGTGCAGGCCACCCTCGCCAACATCGGCCTCGGCCATCTCGCCGACCGCTACCCCGACCAGCTCTCCGGCGGCCAGCAGCAGCGCGTCGCGATCTGCCGGGCGCTGGTCTACGAGCCGCGCGTGCTCCTGATGGACGAGCCGCTCTCCAACCTCGACGCCAAACTCCGCGAGGAAGCGCGCTACTGGATCCGCAAGCTCGTGCTCGACCTCGAGATCTGCGGCGTGCTCGTGACCCACGACCAGGCCGAGGCGCTCGCCGCTTCCGACAATATCCTGCTCCTCAAGCAGGGCGCCATCGTCCAGGAGGGCGCGCCGCAGGACATCTACCAGCGGCCCGCGAGCTTCTACGCCGCCGACTTCCTCGGCGCGAACAACGTGGCGATGGGCCGCATCGAGCGCGGCCCCGACGGATCGGGCCGGATCCGGGGCGCGAACTGGGCGCTCGACGGGATGATGGTCGGCGAGGGCGAGGGCGAGGGCAACGCGGTCATCCGGGTGGAGCGGATCGGCGTCCATTCCGAGCCCGGACAGGACCGGATTGCCATGGATCTCGAGCACTGCCTTTATCTCGGGGACCGCTGGGAATACCGATTGAACTACGGCGATCTGAAGGCCAAGGCGTTCGGCCCGACCGCGCTGCCTTCCGGCAAGGTCTGGGCCTCGGTACCGCGCGAAAGCGTCTGGCTCTTCCCCGCCGCCTGAACCCTCGCGGCGGCCGGAAGCTCCCCGGCCGCCGTCCTTCTCACCCGGAGGAGATCGCGAATGTCCGCGCCACCCCGAATGGCATCCCGAACAGCACCCCGAATCGCGCTCGTCCACGCGACCCCGGTCGCGATGGAGCCGGTGCGCGAGGCCTTCCTCGCCTGCTGGCCCGAAGCGGAGACCGTCAACCTGCTCGACGACGGGCTGACCATCGATCGTGCCAGGACGCAGGAGCCAACGCCCGCGCTGACCGAGCGCATCATCGCGCTCGCCGCCTATGCGCGAGGCGCCGGGGCGGCGGGCGTGCTCTTCACCTGCTCGGCCTTCGGCGCGGCGATCGACGCCGCGGCGCTCCGGCTCGACGTGCCGGTGCTGAAACCGAACGAGGCGATGTTCCGCCAGGCTCTCGCGCGCGGCCCGAACATCGCGATGATCGCCACATTCGGCTCGTCGGTCGCCGGGATGGCGGCGGAATTCCACGCGCTCGCGGCCCGAACCGCGCCCGGCGCGCAGCTTTCGACGGTGCTGGTCGAGCCCGCGCTCGCGGCCCTCAGTGTCGGCGACGCGGAGACCCACGACCGGCTCGTCGCCGGGGCGGCGGCCGAACTCGACGGGTTCGACGCCATCATGCTCGCACATTTCTCGACCTCCCGCGCCGCGCCCGCCGTGCGCGCCGTCGCCGGCGCGCCGGTCCTGACCAGCCCCGACGCCGCCGTCGCCGCCATGCGCGCCCTGGTCGAAGGCGCCGCCCGGAGGATCGCGTGATGCCCGGAACGCACTGGTATCCGAAAGGAGGCACGGCATGCTGCTCGGCTGCGTAGGCGACGATTTCACCGGGTCGAGCGACCTCGGCAACACGCTCGCGAAACAGGGAATGCGGGTCACGCAATACCGCGGCGTACCGGAAGACCCGGCGGCGCCGGAGGTGGAGGCGGGCATCGTCGCGCTGAAATCGCGCACGATCCCCGCCGCCGAGGCGGTCGCCCAGTCGCTCGCGGCGCTCGAATGGCTGCGCGCGCAGGGCTGCCGGCAGATCCTGTTCAAATACTGTTCGACCTTCGATTCGACACCCCGAGGTAACATCGGCCCGGTCGTGGAGGCGCTCGCCGACGCCCTCGGCGCGACCCGGGTCATCATCTGCCCGGCCTTCCCCGCGACGGGCCGGACGGTCTTCCAGGGCCATCTCTTCGTCGGCGACCGGCTGCTCTCGGAAAGCGGGATGCGCGACCATCCGCTGACACCGATGACGGACCCAGACATCCGCCGCTGGCTCGGCCGCCAGACCAGGCTCGGCATCGGCCATGTCGCGCTGCCGACCGTGCTCGCGGGCCCCGCCGCGATCCGGGACGCGCTCGACGCGGCCGACGCGGGGGGGCATGCGCTCGTGGTGGTCGACGCGGCGCGGGACGCGGATCTCATCGCCATCGGCGCGGCGGCGGACGGCCTGCCCCTCGTCACCGGCGGCTCCGGAATCGCTCTCGGCCTGCCGGGGAACTTCAGGCGGCGCGGGCTCCTGAGAGGCGAGGGCGGCGGCTGGTCCGGATCGCCGGGACCGGCCGCGATCCTCTCGGGCTCCTGCTCGATCGCCACGCGCGAACAGATCGCGACGCATCGCGCCCGGCATCCGGCGCTGGAGATCGACGTGGACGCGGTGCTGGCCGGCGAGACCCGCGCCGGGGACGTGGCGGACTGGCTGCTCGCGCGGAGCGACGGCCTGCCGCTCGCCTATTCCTCGGCCGATCCGGAGCGTGTGCGCGCGGCGCAGGAGAAGCATGGGCGCGAAGCCTCCGCCTCCGCCATCGAGGCGCTTTTCGCCGAGACCGCGCGCCGGCTCGTGGCGGGCGGCGTGCGGCGGCTCATCACGGCGGGCGGCGAAACCTCGGGCGCGGTGGTCGAGGGGCTGGCGCTCGGCGCGCTGGAGATCGGCCCCGAGATCGACCCCGGCGTGCCGGCGGTGCGCGCGGGTGAACTGACGCTGGCGCTCAAATCCGGCAATTTCGGGCGGCCGACCTTCTTCGAGGAAGCGGCCCGGGTGCTCGCGGAGGGCGCATGATGTCGGACGCTCTCCTGCGTGAGCGGATCTGCCGGCTCGCCCGATCGATGTTCGATCGCGGCCTGACGGGCGGCGCCTCGGGCAATATCTCGGCCCGCACCGAGGATGGCGGATTGCTCGTCACGCCCACCGGATCGAGCATGGGCGATCTCGACCCCGCGCGTCTGTCCCGTTTCGACGCGGGCGGGCGGCTCGTCTCCGGCGACGCGCCGACCAAGGAAATGGCCTTGCATTCGGCCTTCTACGAGACGCGCGCCCGCGTCGGCGCCGTGGTGCACCTGCATTCGACCCATTCGGTGGCGCTCTCGATGCTGCCCGGGACCGATCCGGAGAGCGCGCTGCCGCCGCTCACCGCCTATTCGATCATGCGGCTTGGCCGGGTGAAACTCCTNGCGCTCTCGATGCTGCCCGGGACCGATCCGGAGAGCGCGCTGCCGCCGCTCACCGCCTATTCGATCATGCGGCTTGGCCGGGTGAAACTCCTGCCCTATTTCCGCCCCGGAGATCCCGCGATGGGGGAGGCGGTGCGCGGTCTCGCGGGCCGGCGCTCGGCGGTGCTTCTCGCCAACCATGGGCCCGTGGTCGCGGGAAAGGATCTCGAAGCGGCGGTCTACGCGGCCGAGGAGCTCGAGGAGACCGCGCGGCTCGCACTGCTGACACGCGGCTCCGATCCGGTGATGCTGACCGACGCGCAGATCCGGGATCTTGTCACGAAATTCGAGGTGGACTGGTGAACTACGACTGTCTCGCACCCACCGGCGCGATCCGCGTGGCGATCGCCGTCGGCTCGACGAAATCGGCCGTCTGGACGCGCATCCCCGAGGGGGGAACCGAGCCCGAGGGGGTGACGGTGGACCTCGCCCGCGCGATCGGCGCGCGCACGGGCCTTCCCGTCTCGCTCGTCCCGCTTTCGAGCTCGGCCGAGATCATCGCGACCGCCGACGATGGCGTCTGGGACATTTCCTTCACGCCGATCGACGCCTCGCGGCGCGCGGCGGTGCTGGTGGGAACCGCGTTCCATGTCGGGGAAAGCAGCTATCTGGTGCGGGCCGACAGCCCCTTCCGCCGCGCGGAGGACCTGCATCGTCCCGGCATCGTCATTCTAGGCGTCGCCGGGACCGCGACCCTGCGTAGCGCCGAGAAGGTCGCGGGCGGCGCGACGCTCATCGCCGCGGCGAATCTCGCCGAGGCGCGGACGGGTTTCGCCGAGGGCAAGGGCGACGCGCTCGCGCTCGGCCGGCTCGCCCTCGAGGACATCGCCCGCGAGATGCCGGGAACGCGCGTGACGGAGGGGAATTTCCACGTCGCCGAGACGGCGGTGATCGCCCCGAAGGGCCATGACGCCGCCCTCGCCGTCGCGAGCGAACTGGTTCGCGGCCTCAAGGCGGATGGCACGGTTCGGGAGAGCTTCCTGCGCCACGCGATGCCGGAGGCCGTGATACCTCCCGACGAGACCCGCGGGTGACCCGGGCGGAGCGCCGAGGGAGGGCGTGCGCCGGGGAGGGTAACGCCAATGTCATCGGCGGCCGGGGCGCGCGGGCCTAGGTTCTGTCTGAGAGCCGGACTCGAAACTCTACGCGCCGTGCCAATACCTTGCGAGGCGCCTGGTCAGGACGCGGATATGGGCGATGAATATCCACGCCTCGGCGGAAGCGATGGATTTCTCCCAG
>NZ_JBKQWU010000077.1:0-12375 GCF_047275745.1 Amaricoccus sp. W119
CCCGCCGGCAGCAACGCCGCCGACGATCGGCTCCCAACCATCCCTGCTCCCCTTAAGTTCGGAGCAGGAAGCTATCCACCAGGCTGACCGGGTGCACCGAGATTGAGTCAGAGCCAGATTTGCGCGCCGATTATGGAATGGCCCGCCCCTCCCCAGCGTCGGGATAGTCTCGACGCATCGTAGCATAGGGAGGCGGATGAGATGGACGTGTCGGTGATCGGAATTGATCTTGGCAAGAACTCGTGCAGCGTCGCCGGCATGGACGAAGCCGGGAGCGTGGTTTTCCGCCGCCGGGCGACCCGGCTCGGCGTGGTGGAGATCGTCCGGCGGCATCCGGGTTGCATCGTCGCGATGGAGGCCTGCTGCGGGGCGCATCACCTGGGCCGGGTCTTCCTCGAAGAGGGCCACGAGGTGCGGCTGATGTCGCCCGAGTATGTCCGGCCGTACGTGAAGGCGCAGAAGAACGACGACCGGGATGCCGAGGCGATCGCCGAGGCGGCGACCCGGCCGACGATGCGGTTCGTGCCGGTGAAGAGCCAGGAGCAGTCGGACCTGCAGTCGCTGCACCGTGCCCGGGAACGACTGGTCGGTGACCGGACCGCGCTGGTCAACCACCTGCGCGCGCTGCTGCTCGAGCGCGGCCTGATCGTGGCGAAGGGCCGCGCGAAGCTGCGGAGCGAGGTGGATGAGTTCCTCGCCGGCGCAGCGCCCGAGCTCAGCCCGCGCATCAGGATCCTCGTGGTGGACCTCATCGAGGAATGGAACCGCCTCGACGCCCGCATCAAGGCCTTCGACGCCGAGTTCGTCGCCCTCGCGCGTACCGATCCGGCGATGCGCCGCCTGTCGACCGTGCCTGGCATCGGGCCGATCAACGCGACGGCGCTGGTGGCGGCCGTCGGCGACGCCAGAGCCTTCGGCAAGGGGCGCGATCTCGCGGCGTGGCTCGGGCTCGTACCGCGCCAGGCCACGACCGGCGGTAAGCCGAGGCTGCTCGGCATGGGAGTGTCAGAGGCTCTGTGTATCGGGCCGCCGGCCCGGTCCCAGTCTGACCGCGCTCAGCCCTGAATTGGCTTGAAGCGATCCTCGAACATGATGGCGAACTGGTTCACCGCTGTCAGCCACCCTCGAACGGTTCGGCTGGTTTTTTCGTGGCCCCGGATCGCGAGGTAGATCAGCTTCTCGGCGGCGTCCTCCGAGGGAAACGAGCCTCTGGTCTTGATCGCCTTGCGGATGATCCGATTGAGACTTTCTATCGCGTTTGTTGTGTAGATTACCCGGCGGATCTCGGGGCCAAAGGCAAAGAACGGGATCACTTCCTGCCAGGCCCTGCGCCAAGCCTGGGCGATCGACGGATACTGCCGCCCCCAGTCCGCGTCGAAGGCCTCGAGCGCGTCCCAGGCCGCCTCGGCCGTCTCCGCGACATAGACCTCGCGCAGCTTGGCCGCGACCGCCTTGCGATCCTTCCACGAGCAGAAGTTCAGCGAGTGGCGAACCAGATGCACGACGCAGGTTTGGACCATGGTCTCTGGGAAGGCGGCGGTGATCGCCTCGGGGAAGCCTTTGAGCCCGTCGACGACCGCGATCAGGATGTCCTGGACCCCGCGATTACGTAGCTCAGTCATCACCGAGAGCCAGAACTTCGCACCCTCGTTCTCGGCGATCCAGAGCCCCAAAACCTCCCGCTCGCCCTCGCCAGTGATGCCCAAGGCGAGGTAAACCGCCTTGTTCTTGACGATCCGGCTGTCCTTGTCGCGGATCTTCACCCGAAGCGCGTCGAAGATTACCACCGGGTAGACCGCGTCCAGGGCCCGCGAGCGCCACTCCTTCACCTCGTCGAGCACCGCGTCGGTCACGCGACTGATCAGGTCGGGAGAGACCTCCAGCCCATAAAGCTCCTCGAGATGTCCGCGGATGTCGCGCACGCTCATGCCGCGCGCGTACATCGCGATGATCTTCTCATCGAGCCCGTCAATGCGGGTCTGGCCCTTGCCGATCAGCCGGGGCTCGAAGCTGCCCTCCCGGTCGCGCGGAACCTCAAGCTCGAAGGCCCCGTCCTCGCTCTTCACCGTCTTCCGGCTCACGCCGTTGCGCCGGTTTGTCTGAACCAGCGGGGCCACCTCGCCGTGCTCGTAACCGAGATGCTCGGTCAGCTCCGCGCCCAGCATCCGCTGCATCAACGCCTTCCGGAGGTCCCTCATCAGGCCACCCTCGGCCATCAGATCCTCAGGCCGCTCGCAGCCCCTCAGCAGCTCGTCCAATATCGCGTCGTCGATCTTCTTCGCCATGGTCCACGCTGTCCTTTCCTCTCAGCATGGACCGGCCGCCTCGTACACAAAAGATCGGACACTCTCCGATCGACGGCCTGGAGGCGCTCGAAGCGGCCGCCGCCGAGGCACTGGCCCAGGGGGTCACCAGCGCCGATGTCGTGCTCAACATTCTCGCCCGGTCCCGATCGGCGCCGATCGGGCGCTGGCTCCGTGACCTGCTCGCACGGCAGCACAAGAATGTCGTCGTGGTGGCGCTGGCGAACAAGCTGGCCCGCATCTGCTGGGCCGTGCTCTCCGGTGGCCATGGCTTTGCCGAGGAGGTCGCCGAAATGCACTGAGAACGAAGCGGCACCGGCTCGCCCGATCCGGAGCCGTCCACGAGGTCTGCGGGCGGTATGAACAGATGGCCCAACAGTCGAACGGCGACGCGCAACCCTGAGAGTTGTCAACGGCCGACCGAGGCCGCGCCGATTACGAGGAGCACGTCGCGCGTATCTCCATCTTGGCAGGGAGCAAGCTCCGAGGCCGGATACGTTGACGCAGACTGGAAGGCAGAATGCTCAAACCTCTTGCGGACGGGGCGGGCCATACGTTGACATCCTGGATGACGGCCACGAGCGCTTGCTCCGAGGTCTTGCGTGCCTCGAGGAAGCCGGGAAAGTAAGTGCCCTGCCGCAGTTTCGGCACCCGCAAGTTCAGCGTGCCCAAACGGGTGTCGAGCGAGCGATCTCGATACCCATTGCGCCAGGTCGTGCGGTCGCCGTTGCGTTCATGGCGCCCAGCACCGATCAGGCCGTCAACATCGGCCTCCATGATCAGTTGAAGGACAGCCTCGGCGATGCTGCGCAGCAGATCGCCCTGATCATGCTTTTGTAAAAACTCTGACAGGTCCATGTTGGTCTTGGTCATCGGGGTCTCCGTGGGTCCGTGGTTGAAGTCGCCAAACTCCACCTCGACCATACACCTCGATGGCCACCTGAGATTACACCGAGCGTGCCGGTGAAATTACACCACGCCCGTGGACGCTACCCCCGGTTCCGCTTCCAGGCGTCTTCTGACTGGGAGCGGGCCTTGTCCGCTCGCACGAACCGGTTGGGCTGCGCGTCATGATACTCGCGCAGGCAAATCCGGATGACTTCCGACAGCGATTTGCCCGCGCCCTTCGACCCAGCCTGCAACCATTCCTCGACATCCTGGTCGAGCGTGACAGTCACTCGGGTTTTACCCATTGGGGCGCTTCCGGATCAGGCCGATCACGGTGTCCATGGCTAGGGCCATGCTGAGCACAATCCCCGTCTCGGCGATGGGGCTGCCGCCGAGAGGCAGGAAGTAGAGGTAGCCAGGCAGGGCGGCATGAGCGGCCGATAGCACAAGCAGGATGGCACCGCCGAGGGCTAAGGATTTCATGAGGCGTCTCTCCAAGTTCGTGGACGCCCTTGGTGATGGCCGGAACGTGTTAACAAAGAGTAAACACTGCATCACTCGTGCAAAACTCAGGATTTATGCACTGCGACCCGCCGCCAACGATATCAACCGCTTGGCCCGTGCAAAACTCGCGTGCATAATCGGCCAATGAAAACCATCGGATACGCCCGCGTCTCTACCACCGGCCAGAGCCTCGACGCCCAGCTTGAGCAGCTGGCGGCCATGTCGTGCGATCTGGTGTTCCGAGAGACGATCAGCGGCGCGCGCGCCGACCGGCCGGAGCTGAGCAGCGCCATGGCGCTGCTCGACGAAGGCGACGTTCTGGCCGTTACCAGGCTCGACCGCCTGGCCCGCTCGACCCGCGATCTCCTCGACATCGTGCAGACCATCGACGCCAGGGGCGCGCGGTTGCGGTCGCTCGCCGATCCATGGGCCGATACCACCACGCCGGGCGGCAGGCTGATCCTCACCGTGCTGGGAGGTATCGCCGAGTTCGAGCGTAGCCTGATACATGAGCGCACCGCCGAGGGTCGCGCCCGCGCCAAGACCGCTGGGCGTCATCTCGGGCGGCCATTCACGCTCACCCCGCATCAACGCCAGGAGGCGCTGCGCCTACGCGCGGAAGGGCAGGACAATGCCGCCATCGCCCGCCTCATGGGCGTGTCGCGTTCGACGATTTCGAGGATTTCGTGACGGGAGGAAGAAGGGCGCCGGCCTCTCCCAGCCGCTGATCGACGAAGACAATGAGGCCGCCGCGTAAGGCGGCCTTATTACCGTGCCTGCGGTTGGACCTGCGCCCGCACCCGCGCCAGGACCGCCGTCCGCACTTCGTTGTAAACGGAAATAGCCGAGGCTGGACCGGTCTCGATACTTACTGCCAGCGCGAACGGAACCTCGTCATCCGCCTCAAGCGCGTCGGTCGGCGAGCTGCAGCTGATGCGCAAGACGATGTCGCCATTGTCGGCGAAGCCGACACCAGCCTCCCCTGCCCGCCGCTCATGGAAGACGGTGCCACGATGCGCGGCGTCCTTGGTCGGCTGCGGCACTGTCCGACGGCTGCGCTCCACACCGGCCCCCAAGTCGGCACTACCACCGGGCTCGATCCGGAGCTGCGCATCCCTGTAGAAACGATGGCGCGGGCTGACGGGCGTCAGCCAGGCGAGCGTCGTGGTCACGGCGCGCCATTCCGCGATGTTTTCCAGACTGGGAGGCAGCGGGAGACGGAACACTGCCGCCTGATCGCGGCGGATGCTTCCCGAGCCGACAATGATCGCCCGGTTGGCGGCGCATGCGATAACCCGTTCCACATCGCATCGGCCGAAGCCGAGAAAACGGGCCACATCATCGTCCTGGTGCTGCCACGATGCATTGCCGGCCGGATCGGCGATCTGCTGGACGAGCACGGCGGCGGCCGGGTCCCAGGCGGCGCCATGGACAAGCAGGACCTTCGCCATCAATCCCAGATCGAGCAACGGCGTTTCACCGTGGAGCGAGCCGCCGCCGATATCGAGCAGCGTGTCGATCACCCGGTGGGCGGCCCGCGTCGCCAGCGCGGCCGCGGGGCTGGTGCCAAAGGTCCGGCGGGTGCGATCAAGGCGCCCGGTGCGATCCGGACAGGCTGCTTCCACACCAAAGCCGTGGGCGACCGCCGGCAGCCGCGCCCGAACGGGATTCTGGCTTTGCCGCAACGCCAATCTTTCCCGGCCGCCGGCGAACAGCAGCTCCGGCTTCACGCCACGGCGGTATCCCAGCCCGAGGCCCGAACTCACATTCGGCAGTTCGAGCCCATCATAAGGGTCGAGCTGCATCCCGGTCACCGGCCCGGCCGGACCTGATTCCCAGTGACCGGCGCCGATGGTCAGGGCGTTGATGGCTTCGGCCGGAGCCAGCAGGCTCCGTTGAGCGCGCGTGGCATTCACGGCCTGCAGCACCGTCCCCGTCCGGGCGCGCGCGTCGGTGGTCTCAAGTGCACCCCAAGACTGAGCGCCCGCAATGTCGAGGTCGTCGAGAATATTGCCGGCACTTACGATGACAAGAAGCCGGTAGCGGTAGGCGAGCCAGTCGATGAGCCGGGCCCAAGGGCTCATCATCCCGGCGAAGGGGCGCAAGGCATCTCCCAGCGACAGATTCAGAATGCGCACGCTGGGCGCTGTCGGCGCTTCGCCCGCCTCCCCTTCGAACAGGCGCCGGACGCATCGATAGATCGTGTCGAGGAGGAGCCGGTCGGACGGGAACACTTCAGACCGGCCAATCCCGTTCCCATGCAGGACTGGCCGGACATAGAGTGGCCGCGGCAGTGGGGCACCGTTCTCCTGCAGATCGCCGTGGACGATCAATGACGCCATCTCGGTTCCATGAACCTGTTCAGCTGCATTGCCATAGCGGGACGACAGCCCGTCTGGGTCCTCGATCGTCAGCCGTCCGGCCAGCAGCGCATGTCCCGCCAGCGGGAGACCGTCAAGAAGCGCCGCTAGCGGTGCGTCGGCGGCCAGGGGACCTGTCCCCCGTGTCTGGTCGGCCACCGACAATCCCGCCCCATCGTCATCCTCCGGCGGGATCACCGCCGCGACTGATTGCGGACGGATAAACATCAGCCCATCGATCCGGGCGAGCGAGACTGTCCGGTCATCGATCATGCGCTGGATCACGGCGGCCGGCAGTTCCGCCAGCAAGGCCGTGTAGCGGATCTCCTCGATATCCGCTTCATGCACGACCCGCCCGCCCGCCTCGGCCACCTGGCCCCGGACCGACTCCCGGCCAGCGCTCCGGCGCGCGGTGCCGTCCAGATACCAGAGCTCAAGCTCGACACGCTGCGAAGCCTCCGGCGCGGTCCCGAGCTGTTCGCGCCAGATGGCGATCACATCGTCCGGCAGTCGGTCTTGCGGTCCCCATGGCCGCATATCCCGCAGCCGCTCAAAAATCGGCTTCCATTTGCCGAAACCGTAGGGCAGCGCGTCATGCTGCTGCCAATGCCGCCACAGCCGCACCAACTCCCGCAGGGCAGCGACATCCGGCATGGCGAAATAAAGCCGCTCCGAGACGCTCCGGTCGGGGCGCTCGCGCTCACGCTCCACCGTGACGAAATCCGCATCGGCCATCGCCTCGATTTCGGCCTCGGCCAGCAGTTCCAGACCCGGAATGTTGGCGGCTGCCGCATAGAAGTCGCTCAAGGTGCTGGCGACCTCGAACACAATGGCCCGATCCGGCGCGATGCTGTTCGGATCGCTCTGCAGGGCGGCCAGTTGTGCCGGGTCGCCGAGCGCGGCGGCGAGGCGGTCGAAGCGCGGACCGAGGCGCGCGCCCTGCCGTCCCCGGCCGGGCGGCCGGACGCTTTCGCGGGGCGGGTTCCCGGCCGCCCGGCGTTCAGGGACCGGTCCGGGCAGCGGGAGCAACGGGCGATCAGGCATCGTCCATCCGGCCTGCCACCGCGCCGCTGACCGTCCCCCTCGCCTGCCAGATTGCCAACTGGCTTTCGAGGCTCTGCTTCAGGTTGGCTGTGTTCAGCGCCAGGACATGCTGGCGCCGCACATCCAGACAGAACTCCTCAGCTTCCGCGTAGGAAACCGCGCCCAGCGTCTTCACGATCCGCTCTGCCGAGACCCCGGCCTTCTCGTTCCAGGACTGCAGGAAACGCTCGAAATACCGCTTGAGCGCTGTCTGATCCGGTGCCGGCAGGCTCAGCCGTAACTGGAACCGTCGCCAGACCGCCCGGTCCAGCAGTTCCGCGTGATTGGTTGCGGCGACAACTACCGCATAACTCGGCAGACGGTCGATCTGCATCAGCAGCGCCGTCACGACCCTTTTGATCTCGCCGGTTTCCTGGGCGTCTCCGCGTTCCTTGCCAATGGCATCGAATTCATCGAAGAAAAGAACGCAGGGTGTGGTCCGGACGTAGTCGAACAGCCGTTTCAGCCGTTCGGCCGTCTCGCCCAGATAGCTGCCGATCATCGCTTCGTAGCGCACCACGAAGAACGGTACGGCGAGAGCCTCAGCCAAGGCTTCGGCCAGAGTCGTCTTGCCGTTGCCGGGCGGTCCCACCAACAGGACCCGGTGACGCGGATCGAGACCGTGCGCGCGCAGCAGCTCGGCGCGATGCTGTTCCTCCACCAGTTGCCGGCAGCTATCGAGGACCACGTCCGGCAGGACCAGGTCATTGAGCTGCCGTTCCGGCGTCAGCTCTAGCAACGCCTCCCGTTCCGGTGCCGCGGCGGTCTGCCGGTGCAGCGCGGCAATATTGTGTCCATTCATACTCATTGCTCGCTGAAGCCTGTCTGCCAAGACGTTGTGCTGTTTCTTGCGCTCTTCGGCGATGATCGATTCCACAGTGCGTTGCACGCCCTGCCGGTCGCCAGTGCTGCTCGCTTTCACCAAAGAGATGAGGAGGTCACTTCGTGACATGGCGCCTCTCCGGCGCGAGATCAGCCGCTTCCGCCTGGCGCTCCCGGTCAAGCTTCTCGATCATCGCTTCGAGAATCCATGTGTTGCGTGGGACCCGCACGGCGCGCGCTTTCCGTTCGTGATCGATATCGCTCACAATGTCGCGCGGCACTCGGACCGTCAGCGCGGTCACGTCTTCCCCATCCTGTTTCATTCCCTTGGCCATGACTATCCCTAGCACAGCAACCGAATAACTGCCATCAGAAAGATGGCAATATGATATCAAATAAGAGTCTGGATGATGTAGTTTTGATTCGGTCATCAGGAGACTTCCGTCTCTGTGCCGCCCCTAGCGGGTCGGGCTCTATGCGACGCATGCCGCACCGCCCCGAACCGCCGTCTCCGACGTCTCGGCCATCCGGTAACTATCCCTCGCTGGGAAGAAGCGCTCTCCAGCGCACACGCGCCTTCCACGGGGGCAAGGGGCACCGCCCCTATCCCTCCGCCACCAGGCTACGGCACAGGCCGGGCCGCGTCCGGAGAGCCGGGCCGAGTTGCCTGCCCGGCCGCAGCAGCCCGGCCCTGCCCGCCTGCGAGGCGCCCCCTACCCCGGTATCGGCAAAGGGGTGCAGCCGCTGCAGCACCCCTTCAGCGTGACTTTTCCACGAGCCGGAGACCGACCATGACCGCCACCCTGACCGAAATCCCTGTCCGAGCTGGTCCCGGCCAAGCGCCACGTCCGGCGCACCGCGACCGGCAGCCTTGACGTCCAGTTCGCATCTTCTAGATACTGACATGATATCAGTTCGATATCGTGTGAGCCCGTCCCGTGTTTATCTATGCCGACGAAACCGGCCATACCGGCCGGCATATCTTTCAGAACCCGCCGCTCTATCGGATTGGCGCGTTGCTAAGCGTGGCCGATGCCGAGCAGGCCCTGGCCCCTATTATCTTCCCGCCGGCCGGGGCCGAGAGCGATGGCCGCCTGCACGCGCACAATCTCGACCCGGTCCGGGTCGCGGCCATGCTGCCGTCCATTCTCGACGCGCTCGATGCGTCTGGCCCCTGGCGCTTCCTGCTCGGCGAGATCGAGAAGGATTATGTGGCCACGACCAAGTTCGTCGATACGGTGTTCGACAGCGGCGAAAACGCCGCTGTTCCGGCGCAATGGTACAATCTCCGCCTGTTCCGGCACACCCTCTGCCTTGCCGCGGATGCTGCCTTGCGCGAGCGTCATCGGCAGATTTTCTGGCAAGCCTATATGGACGATGACATGGCTGGGATCGTGGCCGTCGCTGAAAAGGTGGATGTTTTCGCCAGGACGCGCGTGCCAGACCCGCGTTTGCGGGAAGTGATCCGGGATGCGAT
This sequence comes from Amaricoccus sp. W119, assembly GCF_047275745.1. NCBI lineage: Bacteria > Pseudomonadati > Pseudomonadota > Alphaproteobacteria > Rhodobacterales > Paracoccaceae > Amaricoccus > Amaricoccus sp. W119. The sequence goes on from NZ_JBKQWU010000077.1 coordinate 9,438, forward strand.
CGCCTATCTCCGTCGCTACCCCAAGGATTTCACCCTGTCCGCATCCCGCGGCCGGCGGGCCTATCAGGGCCACACACCCAATATAATCGCCTTCAGCTTCATCTTCGACGCCGTTCACCGGTTCGTGGACGAGACTGGTAGCCGGCCGCAAGCGTTGATTCATGACCGGCAGCAGGAGTTCGGCACGTCGATGCGGGAATGGGCTCAGCTGTTCGGCCATATCCGGCGCGAAGATCACCGCGGGCTAGCCCGGATCGACGCCGTCGACTACCGCCTGCCAGACCTGTCGCTACCGAGTTCGAGGGACGTCGCGGCCTTACAGGCGGTCGATCTGCTGCTTTGGACCCTGACCCGCAATGACGCGGTCCTTGCCGAAGCGCGCCGCCGGCTCGAAACACGGACCGATTCCTATGCCATCTCGCGCCGCATTTCGGAGACGATCGTCGCCGAAGGCATAGCGCAGGCGAGCGGGCCACTGAGCGACGAGGCGCTGGAGCGGGGCAGGAGCCTTCTCGACCAATGGGAGAATGACCGGCAACAACGGATTCGGGACCGGAGGGCGGCAGCCTCGACGCGGTAAGACTACCACACTGCCCGGAGATATCGGGCAGATGTGTCAGAGGCATTGAATTGATATCAATTAGATGCCACTGTGATTCACAGCGATAACATTCCCCGGAGCATAACCCATGATTATTACCGTCGGGGGCATCAAGGGTGGGTCGGGCAAGACCACGATTGCCACCAATCTTGCGGTCCTGCGCGCCCAGAGCGGCCGCGATCTCCTGCTGGTCGATGCCGACGATCAGGAGACGGCGTCGGACTTCACCATGCTGCGCAACGAGAAGCTCCCGAATGGCGCCGGCTTCACCTCCATCAAGCTGACCGGCGCGGCGGTCCGTACCGAAATCCGCCGTCTGGCTGACAAGTACGACGACGTCGTGATCGACACCGGCGGGCGTGACACCTCAAGCCAGCGGGCGGCGCTGACGGTCAGCAATGTCCTGCTCGTGCCCTTCGTGCCGCGCAGCTTTGATGTCTGGACGCTGGAGAAGGTCTCGCAGCTCGTTGCTGAAATGCGCGCTGCCAATCCTGAGCTGGCGGCCTATGCCTTCATCAACCGGGCAGATCCGCGCGGTCAGGACAACGCCGAAGCGGAGGAGGTGATCCGGGACACGCAGGAACTGACCCTGATCGAGACGCCGATCGGCGCCCGCAAGGCCTTCGGCAATGCCGCCGCACAGGGTCTGTCCGTCATCGAGCTCAAGCCACAGGACGCGAAGGCCACGGACGAAGTCATGATGCTATGCCGGCATCTGTTTGATATCACCGAGACATCACGCGCAGCAGTGGGAGCCTAAGTCATGGCGATCGCACGCAAACCGAAGGCAACCGCTGAAACCGCAACACGCTCCGAACGCGAGATCGAGTTGCTGATCAACAAGGGCGGCAGCGTCGCCGAGCTGCACGAAGGGAAGGGAAGGGGGGCCGCAAAGACCACCAATGTGGTCCTCCGGCTGCCAGCCGATATGCTAGAGCGGGTCGATGAAGCGGTCGAGAGCCGCGCCCTGCGGATCCCCCGGCACACTTGGCTGCTGGAAGCCGTCCTCGAAAAGCTGGAGCGTGAGAAGTCATCCTGATATCGTAGAGATATCATTATAGTGTCAGAAGCCGCGAAAGTCCCGATGCAGACCCGCCGTTTCATCGACAACCAGTTCGACCTGTTCATCCTGAGCCTGACGGAGTTCAAGCTTCGGGACAGCCGGGAGACCATGGAACGGCCGTTCTTCTCGCTCGCCAAGCGCAAGCGCCTGCAGCCGATCGAGTATAAGAGCGATGACGTCTGGGTGCGCGTGGAGCCGCATCAGAACTACGGCATGGCCACCATCTGGGATGCCGATATCCTGATCTGGGCGGCCTCCGCCCTCATCGACATGAAGAATCGCGGGGTCAACGACATTCCGAACGAGCTGCATTTCCAGCCCTACGATCTGCTGAAATCTATCAAACGCTCCACCGGCGGCGAACACTACAAGCGACTGCGCGAAGCGCTCTCCCGGCTGCGCAGCACCAATATCCGCACCAATATCCGGGCCCCGAAAGGCAAGCGCTTTGCCGAGTTCAGCTGGATCTCAGAATGGACCGACTTGGTCGATGAGCAGACCGGCGAGAGCCGCGGCATGAGCATCGTCCTCTCGCAATGGTTCGTGCAGGGCGTCCTGCAGAAGGGCGGCGTGCTGGCCATCGACCCGGAATATTTCTCGATCACCGGCGGCCGGGAACGCTGGCTCTACCGCGTGGCGCGAAAACATGCCGGCGGGGCAGGGGCCGAGGGTTTTGCCATCAGCCTCCCGACCCTGTTCGAAAAATCTGGGGCCGAGGGCACTTACAGGCGATTCAAGTTCGAGATGCAGAAGCTCTGCAAGCGGAACGAACTGCCGAGCGTCAAGCTGAGCTGGGAAGAGATGCCGGGCAAGGAACCCCGCATCCGCATGATTATGCGCAACGCCGTGCCGGATGATGACGAGGTGGTCGCCACCCCGACGCGGATCCGGAAATCCCGCAAGCCGAAGTCCAAGATCCCGCCGCCGAGCGAGCCGATGGCCCTGTTCCTGCGCCGGGACCTGTCCGACACCACCATCGCCCGGGTCCGAAAGGACTTTCCAGGCTGGGACATCTATGCGCTGAAGACCGAGTTCGATGCCTGGCTCGCGGATGACCCGGCGCGTCGGCCCAAGGATTACCAAGCCGCCTTCTATGGTTTCGTACGCCGCTACCACGGCAGGCAGTTCGGGACATGAAAAGGCGTTCCCGATAGGCCGACATCGCGGCGATCCGGCGATAGCCATAGCGGCCGTACTGGGTGGCGAGTGCGACGATATCGGCGGTGAGCGCCGCGTCATCGGCCCGCCCCTTCGGCGCCTTTCTCTGGGTCGAG
>NZ_JBKQWU010000078.1:0-12315 GCF_047275745.1 Amaricoccus sp. W119
CCCGTCTGCGATGATCTCACCGTCAGCCTGCCTGCCGCGCAGCGCGACTGACCTGCTCGGCCCGCTGATGAGCGCGAGGCCCGCCGTGAGCTACACCACCAGATGGGGCACGATCTGGAACACCGCGGTTGCCGGATCATCGAGATACTTGGAGAGCATCGCCGCGCTGATACGGCCCTGTTCCGTGGCGCCGGCGCGCGGGTCGGCGACGCCCTCGGTGAACGTCGTGATCAGGGTGAAGCGCGGGTCCCGCCGCTCCAGCGCGCGCAGCTCGGGCAGGAAGGCCGCGCTCTCCGGGGTCCTGTTGCCGTAGAACAGGACCATGCGCCGCGACAGCCCCTGGCGCGCCGCGTCACGCAGCATGCTCAGGAAAGGGGTGATGCCGATTCCCCCCGCGAGGAAGACGGCGGGCCGCTCGGTATCCCCGCGCAGCGCGAGGTCGCCATAGGGGCCCTCGATCCGCAGCGGGGCGCCGATCTCGGCCGCCGCCAGAGTCCGCTTGAACGAGGAGCCCGTCTGCCGCGTGACGATCTCCAGCATCGGATCCCGTGGCGCGCTGGCGATGGAGAAGACGCGGACCTTGCCCCTGCCGTCCGGCTTTTCCAGCGGATCGGGAACCGACAGATAGACCGCCTGCCCGGGCTGGAAGCGAAAGCCTTCGGGCTTGTCCAGGCGGATCACCATGGTTCCGTCGGCCAGTTCCTCCCGCGCGGCCAGGCGGGTGGCGTGGGTGGCGGCGGGGCGCAGGAAGCTCCCGCGGCGCCACCGGCTCAGGGCCAGGCCATCGCGCATGCCGAGGCCGAGGAGGGTCAGGTTCACCGCTCCCGCGATGAGTTCCACCCCCTGCGCGGTATAGAAGGAGGCATCGAACGCCCCGGCCCGCGCCTTCGAGGCAAGAAACAGGGCCGCCGGGATCAGGACCAGCAAGCCGTTCAGCGCGATGATCGGCATGCGCCGCAGTTTGGCGCCGACGAGCCCGGTTCGCTGACCCTTCGAGAGGAACAGCCCCGAGCCCCCGGTCGCCGCCAGCGCCGGGACCAGCAGCAGAAAGCCCCAGGGAATGGTCGTCTTGACGGCGGTCACCGTGGCCTCGGAGCCGAACAGTTCGGAGAGCACGGTCGAAACCCAGAAGGTGGCGATGGTCAGCAAGGCGACCAGGCCGGCGAGAGGATGGATGATCCGTGGCATTGGGCTTCCGTCATTCGGGTTGCGGATACGGCCCGTCGGAACCGGGACCGACGCGGCGGGCGCGCGGCATCGGGCGCCGGGGGGCGCCGGCGCGTGCCGTGGATGGAGGTTTTGGGAGTTCCGGGCGGCGGGCCCGGGTCGTCGGCCTCAGGCCGTGCAGATACGCCCGGGACTTCGCCGAGCGCACCTTTTCCCAGCTCGAGGGCTTCGGTTCCTACGGCTTTCCCGAGAGCCACGCCGCCTCCTTCGCTCTGATCGCCTATGCCAGCTGCTGGCTGAAATGCTGGCATCCTGACGTGTTCTGCGCCGCGCTGCTCAACGCGCAACCGATGGGCTTCTACGCCCCGGCGCAGATCGTGCGCGACGCGCGCGAGCATGGCGTCGAGATCCGCCCGATCTGCGTCAACGCCAGCCGCTGGGACTGCGCGCTCGAGCCCACGGACAGACCCGACCACTTCGCGGTGCGGCTTGGGCTGCGCCTGGTCAAGGGCCTCGCCAACGCCCACGCGGCCGCCCTGGTCGCCGCGCGCGGCGACACCCCCTTCCCTTCCGTCGATGATCTCTGGCGCCGCGCCGGCGCGCCGCCATCCGCGCTGGTCCGGCTCGCCGAGGCCGACGCCTTCCGCCCGAGCCTCGGCCTCGCCCGCCGCGAAGCGCCCTGGGCGATCAAGGCGCTCCGCGACACACCTTTGCCACTCTTCGCGGCGGCTGACGCCGGCGCCACCGGAGCGCGCGCCGAAGCCACCGAGCCCCCGGTTGCGCTCCGCCCGATGACCGACGGCGCCGAGGTGGTCCAGGACTACCAGCACGCCGGCCTCTCGCTCCGCGCGCATCCGGTGTCGTTCCTCCGCGCCGCGCTCACCCGCCGTCGGATCGTCCCCTGCGCCGAGGCGATGGACGCGCCAGATGGCCGGACACTCACCACCGCCGGCATCGTGCTGGTGCGGCAGGTGCCGGGCTCGGCCAAGGGCGTGCTCTTCGTCACCATCGAAGACGAGACCGGCGTCGCCAACCTGGTGATCTGGCCCAGGCTCTACGACCGCCAGCGGCGTGTCGTGCTGGGCGCGCGCCTGATGGCGGTGCGCGGCCGGATCCAGCGCGAGGGCGCCGTCGTGCATCTGATCGCCCGGAGGCTGACGGACCTCTCGGCGGAGCTCGACCGGATCGGGGCTGAGGGCGATGGTCCTCCCCTGCCCCACGCGGAACTCGACCACGGGCGCGCGTCCGGACAGTCGGATGGTCCCGCCGGCTTGCCGAAGGCGCGCGACATGGCGGATCCGCATGGGCATATCGACGCGCTCCGGATCAAGCCGCGGGATTTCAGGTGAGACCTCAGCAGGGACATCGCGATCGGCCTCTTGGGAGTTCGGCCAACCGAGACATGGATGTTTTGACGAGCTCGTGCGCCAGATCGGCGTTCCGCGCACATCGGGTCGTAAGGGCATGGATATAGGCTCCCGGACGCCTGAGACGGTCTCCGCGCTCGAGCGCATAGCCGAGGAGGATGTAGGCTCGAGGAAAGGTCAGAACCTGCTTCGCACGCCTCCATGCACTGGCTGTATCGGGAAGCGATTCTGCCAGGATGTCAGCTCTTTGCTCGAATTCTCGTGCGTCCGAAGCCGAGTCGGTGAAGCTCGTGACAGTCGGGAAGGCCAAACGCAGGTCATCGTAAGTGACGGGAGGATTCTTTTCCGCTTCTTTGTGTTGCTCAATTTGATTGTCGTTGTCGCTCAATACGCTGGAGGGTGCTTTCATTTCCTCTGCGGTGGGGGTTCCAACTTTGTAGAGTTGTACTTCGAGTGCTGTGAGCAGCTCTGAAAGCGCGGCCTCGGTTGGAACGCGTCGGAGCTGCTTTCGAGCCGCGTTGACGAGTTCGATGGTGCCGGTGTTAGGGTCAGGGTTCGACGCTCGCAAGTGGTCGATGAGATCCGCGCAGCGAGCGCGGAGGATGTCGATGCGGTTCGCCCGGGCGGTGAGGGTTTGGACGAGTGCCAGCACACGGTCATGAGCCTCGAACGCCGGAGCGAGGCTGATCCCATAGATCGAGATGACCTCACCTTGCCGGGTGCGCCTGGGATATCGCTTGTGGTTCGCGGAAGCGCGACGCTGGACGATGCCCGCTGCCTCCAGCTTGCGGAGGGCGCGATTCACGGTCGAGTCACCGCTGAGGCCGACGCGGTCGGCGATGGCGCGATTGCTTGCGAAGCACACGTGCGCCTCGGGTGCGTCAACGTGGATCCAGTCGCCAGGCAGGTAGCTGAGGATCGCGCGCAGGACCGCGAGGTCGGTCGCGTTCAATGCGAGCTCGGCGCGAGCCGTCGTCACTGGGTCGAAGATATCTCGCCACCTGTGCTTGGCATTGGGCAAACTCCCGCCCTGCCCTGCCTTGCCGTTTGGCAAGGCCTGACCTATCGGCCTGCCGGCCGCTGTTGCGATGTGTTCCATATCGGTATCACAAGGACAGCCGCCCTCATTCACCGCGAGGGTGTTCTTGACGCCGATTCGACTAATGGGCTAACCTTGGCGTGTCAAAGTCCGGGTTAGGCCCTTCGGATCCTCGCGGTCTGGAGGGTCTTTCTCTTTCTGTCCTGCTGTGCCTCCTTTCTCCTGCTCGTTAACTTTTCCGAGAGCAGAAGTCGGGGGTACCGCCTCTGCCCTCCAGATGCGCCTCAATCTGAGCCGGGGTCACGATGGGCCACCTTTCTTCGATTCAGAGAGAAACGACGCATATATCTCGTCCAGCTTGCTGGCGAGATACTCGCCGAACTGGGCTGAATCCTGTGACGTCAGCGAGATCTGACAGGACCGGCCCGATCTAGCGATCACCCCCTTGATGCGGCCACCGTTCGCCGTCCAGGTGCGCTTGACGCTGGGCTTGGAGGAACGCGCCTTGCGGGTCCCCTTCTCGCTGCGATCGACGGCCGAGCTCAGCCGGCTGAAAAGCAGCTCGAAACGGGCATCGCTCGTCGCGGCCACGAATTCTGCCTCCCCGGCGATGGTGCGCGCAGCGGTTAGAACCTCAGCGGAGGCGAGCAATCGCTTCATCTCGTCCCACCGGTCACGTCCGATGGATTTCGCCGGACCTATCGCCGTGACGATATCCTCGGGGATGCCCTGGGCGACGGAGAGCATCCGGGACAGCAGGCTGGGGTCGACCGACAAGGCGGATTCGATGACCGGCCGGGGTTGTCCGAGCAGGCTAAGGCTCTGCGCGAAGCGCGCCCGCTCGATGAACGAGAGATTGGCGCGCGCGCTGTTCTCCTGGCCCTGTGCGAGAATATGTGCCACGTCGTCGAGCGGCTTCACGATCGCCCTGACCTTCCGGCCGAGCTCGTGCGCCGCGCGGACGCGCCGATGGCCAAAGACCACCATGTAACGGTTCGCGGCCTTGGGATGTGGTCGCAGGAGCACGGGCGTATCCTGCTGGCCGGTGGCGATCGAGGCCTTCAAGGCTTCGAACTCCTCGTCCTCCATCCCGAGACGGTCGGACACGAAGGAGGCCTCTATCAGGTCGGGTTCGATCTCAACGATCACCCCGCCCTCCCGGAGCTGTCGCGACGCCTCGGCTAGGCTGTCGATCGATACCTTCATTTGCTTCGAGGCGCCCCGAACCGCATAGGACGCGCGGCTCGCGGGATCGGATCGCGCCTCGGTGGAAGCGGGATCGAGCACGTTTTTGAGGAGGTCCTTACGAGCCATCGGAAGCTTCTGTCGATCTCAAACAGGTGGTTGAATACGTACAAGAAAACCCGCTCCGTACGGCTGTCAACGGGCGGTCGATTCGTTGGTTCATGCCCGCCCCCACGCATGGTGGACGAGCTCTTCGAGCTCTTGGTTGACCGCGTTCAGAGCCTCGATAGCTCGATCATACGTCGAGCGGACGAACTGAGCCCGATCGATTTCGTAGAGCGTCTGCTTCGTGATCCCGGCGTCCGAGACCGCCGTCGACTTGACCATCGGATTTGAGAGCATTTGCTCGGGAAACATCGCCTGCAGAAAGCCGACCATCTGTTTCTGAGGTCCGTCGGTAGGTTCGAAGCGAGTGACGAGGTAACGGTACCACTGAAGCTTGACCTCGGCCCCCGCCTCCCGGATACTCTGCATCACCCCCCCGAGCATCAGGAGAAACTGGCTCATCGACATCACGTCGAGCATCTGCGGATGGACAGTCACAAGCACCGCAGTCGAAGCTGTCAGCGCGGTGAGCGTCAGGTAGCCAAGCTGCGGCGGGCAGTCGATGACGACTATGTCGTACCTGTCGTCGACTTCCCGAAGCGCGTCGGAGATCCGGGTAAAGAAGGACCGACCCTCGGCAGCGTTCTCGCCCGTGAGCGCAACGGGCGTGTCATACTCGTACTCCTGCAGCTCGAGGTTCGCGGGCACGATATCGAGGTTCGGAAAATTCGTGGGCTGGATCACTTCGGTGATGGACCGACGTTCTGAATCGTAGCGCAGCGTTTCATAGAGCGAGGGAACATCGTCGAGCTCAGGCTGAATTCCATGAAGCGCGGTCAGAGAGGCCTGTGGGTCGAGGTCGATCGCGAGCACTCGGTGTCCTCGCAGTGCGAGGTACTGCGCGAGGTGGGCGGCCGAAGTGGTCTTGCCCGACCCGCCTTTGAAGTTCACGACGGAGATGATCTGCAGATGCTCGCCGGATTGCCGATGCGGCAGGTATCGCCGCTTACCCGGCCGTCCGTTTTTGTCCAGGTACTCGCGAAGCTCGGCCAGTTGCTCCGCCGTGTAGCTGCGGCGCCCCGTTGGCGAGGTCGCTGGCTGCGGCCCCTTCCCTTCAAGATCGAGCTTCTTGATCGTCGTCTGGGCGACGCCAATGAAGTTCGCGACCTCCGCGAGGGAGAATTGGCGAAGCGACTTCCTCGCATTCGGAGGGTATTGCTCGAGCCGCAGCATATTGAGACGATCAGAGATCCTCGAGCCCTGCTCGAGAATGATCTGGTCGAATGGCCGCTCGGTATCGGTCGCCGACTCGTCGATGGCCTGCATGCCTTGCTCCGTTGGTGCCGCTTTTAGCGCGCTTTTTCCACTCAAAGCGTTATCTACCGCGGAAACGGCCAATTCTCAATATTTTTTGATGTTGGGCGGGATCGCGACTTCTGGCGGTGGATCAGCCTCTGCGGACGAGGAGCACTCCGAACTCGTTTGGTCCGCGTATCCAGAGGGAGTCGATCAGCACGAATCGTGCCCGTTTCTCGTTGTGTGCAGATCACGTAAAGACTTCATATTGAACGCATAAGTGGGATGCGTACGGCTGTCAAATGCGGGTAGATCCTCTACACGGCGCATCCGAGGCAACAGAAAACGAAGGTCACGGGAGTTTCGCGCCTGCAGAGCGTAGGCTGGCTTATGGCTCGGAGACTTCCTGGGGCTGCGGGTGAAGGACTCTGGCAAAATCATCGACGAGGCGGCAGGCCTACAAGACTCAAGGTTATTCGATTCGGATCCGACCCGCATGTGAAGGGTGCGGAAAACCGACTGCGCTTGCCGTCCACCTCGAACGGTCGATCCGCGCACAGGTTCTAGAGGAATGGGTTGATCCACCGCGCGCGCTGGCGTTGGGAGCCCGGAGCGTCGATGTCGCAAGGGTGAGGTTCGGGCAGACTCTGTTACATCGGAGACCGTCGCAGGGCGCGACAGAGCTTGTGTCTAACGGTGCCCGGCCAACAACCGCGCGCTGAAGCCCGTTGAAGTGCTCGGTGTGGAGATCCTACGAGCTGATCGATCCGCCGGAAGACCTGCGATCGGTCCAGAAGTGCAATGGGCTTGTCAACGGTTAAGGCCTCAAGCTTATTTGGATGAGAATGGAGGTCCGATCTGCAAAGCCAATGGGCTAGTAGGACCCAGCCACAAGCTTTCGCGGTGGCGCTGATGGCGCGGGTCATGTGGCGGAGTGACCGCATTGGTGCCGGACTTTCAGTTGGCGAGTTTACGGGCCCGGACTGCCCAGCGGGGAGAGCTTGCGCAACTTGAACGATGGCTCCGGCGGCGACCCGCAGGCTGTTCCGCCATCGACTCAACTGGCTCAGGTGAGGGAAGCCAGGCGTCCGACGCCCGGGTCGGGTCCGCCGCCTCTGATCTTGCCTCATCGACACCGCATAGCGCGAGCTGCGTGCGAGCTTCCCGTGGTACCCGGGTGGCGAGGTGGCGCGTCGAGTGAAGCCATGTACTCCGGGGCGCACGAAGCCGGGGTGGTCGGCCGACGGATGCGGGGAAATTCGGCATCTTGGGTGCGGCGTCGGCGCCGTGGTGGTCGTGCAGGCCGGCGTTGATCGTCTGAGTTGGCGGATTGCCGGCTTCGGGTTCAGGCTGCGATCTCGCGCGTAGGGCAGGGGGTATCGGCTTAGAGGTGGGCCCGGGCGCTGTTCCGTCGGTGTATCTGCCCGCTCGGCCAGCTGGCCCACAGTGTGCCACGCGCCCGAATGGGATCTGCTGTGATAGACGAAGCCTGTCCGAATCCGGCTCACCAGACGACTTCCGCCTGCTTTGGTGGTCGCGGGGTAGACGGCGAGCGGAGATCCGCCTCCCGGCAGCCTTCGAGGCCCGCGCGGCAATGGTACTTTGTCTGAGTCGGTAGTCACTGTCGAACATTATCGGACATAGTAGCGGATGACGGGCAAGAGCGCTTTTTGCGGTCAACGATAGAGAAAAGCGCCGTCACGAGTTCTCGACAAGCGTATGACGGGCTATCTTCCGCCTCGGGCCTCGCGCGGTGTGATCCCGTACCGTCGGCGTAAGGCGGTCGCGAAATTGGCCGGCGCGGACTAGCCGGCGAGGGCGCTCGCCTTGGCGACGGAAACGCAGTCCTCGCACAGGGCGCGGTATGCGCGCTCGAGGCGGACCAGCTTGACCTCGCCGTAGACGCCCCGGCCGACCTCGTACCCGAGGCCGATCTCGTGGGCGATCCCGCCGACGGAGAGCGCGTCGTCGCAGTGCGCTTCGATAGGGGCCGCCGCTGACGCGCGCCGAGATCCCGCGCGGCGGGGCGGGGGTCGCCAATGGCGCTGGCCAGGGCCTCGGGGATGATCTCGATCGCCCGGGCCTCGACGTAGAGCTGCCGGAGCGGCAAACGGTCGTCCGGCCAGGATTTGGCGCGAGGGCCACGACGCGGGGCGAGGGAGGCCAGGGCTCCGTCCGGAGCGGGCCGCCCAGCGAGCGACGCGCGGCGGCGCAATCCGCCGTGTACCCGTCGCCAGGCCTCGGGCCGGGCGGGCTGGTGCGCTGGCCAGGGGGCGCGGGCCGGGTCGCGCTCCGCCGCTACACGATCCGGGCGATCGACCCCGGCGCCGGGACGCTCGACATCGACTTCGTCCGCCATGCCGACGCGGGTCCCGGAAGCCGCTTCGCGGAGAGCGCCACGCCGACTTCTATCTCTTCGCCGGCGACGAGACCGCGCTGCCCGCGATCGCCCGCCTGCTGTCGTCGCTCCCCCCGGAGGCGCGCGGCCANAGCGCCACGCCGACTTCTATCTCTTCGCCGGCGACGAGACCGCGCTGCCCGCGATCGCCCGCCTGCTGTCGTCGCTCCCCCCGGAGGCGCGCGGCCAGGTCTTCCTCGAGGTCGCCGACGCCGCCGAGCGGCAGCCGATCGTCGCGCCGCCGGTGATCACCGTGCGCTGGATCGAGCGCGCAGCCGGCGGGCGGCTCGCTGACGCCGTCCGCGCCGAGCCTTGGGAAGGGCAGGGCGCCCGGTGCCCCTTCGCGTGGGTTGGATGCGAGCACGAGGATTTCCGCGCGCTGCGCGGGGACTTCCGCGAGATCATTACCTCCTACTGGCCCGGGGGGGGGGCGGTGAGGGCGATGCGGAGGAGGTTTGAGGGATGTCACGGCGCGAATGGCGGCCTGCCGACCAATGCCGCTAAAGGGCTTGCAGCCTAGGATCAACGGTAGGAATGCGCTTCCCGCAGGCCAAGGGACGGCCCAGGCAAAGGACGATTGCGTGAGGCAAGTGTTCTCCTCGCGCATCCCATATCCGCCCCGACCCTTGCTTTGCCCAACCACCTTGCCGAACGGCGATTGCGCCGGATGGGGTACGAGCTGGTTGATCAGGCGATCGTCAGGTCGTGGAACAACACGCCGTCCAATCTCGCAGTTCTCAGTGACAGCGACCCCATCAACGGCGCCTATGTCGAGCGGCGCGACCGGGAGCTTCCGCAAACAACGCAGCGCGTCGTCCTCCCCCCGGAGGCGGCTTTCGAGCTCGTGGTGCGTCACGGCAAGCTCGACAACGCACCTGACACCGCCGCGATCCGTCGCGGCGGGCTCCTCGACGTCGCCTACACGCCCAATCGGCCCCCGAAAGTCGTGCCCAAAGTGGAACCCGGAGAGCAGCCGAGAGTGATCCCAAGCGGATTTCCAGTGGCCATCACTCGCACGCTCGATGCGCTAGACGCCGAAGGCGTTGCTAATCGGCGCCAAGTCGCCCTCTCCCCAAGAGGCGGTGACCGCGGTGTTCCGGTCTTCATCCCGGGTGGAACCAACAGCACGGTCAGAGGCGAAAACGGCTTCCTTCCCGACCCGGCAATCGAAAGCTACTCAATCAGGGCGCGAATCCGGGGTAGCGCATGCTTCCTTCAGAAGGATCTCGCAGTCCCGCTCTACGCGGGAGGGAGGTTTCCCAACGCCTTGCCACTGGTCGTCGTCGTTTCCAGGCTGGGATTGTCAGCGACCGACCTACGACCGGCTCCGCCCGCGATGATCGGAGACATCGCCCAGCACGCGGGTGTATGGCGGATGAAGGCCGACGGTACGCTGAGACCCGAAAGGGCGGGATCGGGGACGCGTGTTCAGAGAGTGAACGTCGGCCTCTACCCCGGTGAAGACTTCGACCTCGAGATCGCTTGCCTTCCGAGTCCGGAGGTGTTGAGGGACACGTTCGGGGTCATCGAGACGATGGCGCTGCAGGCGAGCGCCGCGGCGAGCGACACTTTGCTGCGCAACAGGCTCGCGGCGATCTGCACCGAGCGGGTCGGCGCCGCTTGCAAGACCTCGGGGAAAACTCAACCGCTGAGCGGTATCGATGGGGCGGCGCTTCCAGACATGGCGACGCTACTAAGCGTGGCCGAACAGCTTTTGGACGCCATGAAGAACAAGTGGCCCGTCGAGGAGATCGCGGCGGTGACGACGCTGCGCGCCTGCCATGCCGTCACCAAGCCGGCGCCCGTCCGCTGGAAGGACCCCAGCGCAATCAAGGCCTTCAGGCGGAAGGATGAGTATGCCTGCAACGAAATCCTGGAGCCGCCCAAGGTGGATCAGGAGGAAGCGCACGACCTCCTGCTCGACGGCCAGGTCGCCATCGACCTGTCGCTAGTCGGCGGCTTCCAAGTGCTCGCCGAAACGGTTGGCACTGATGGGCTGAAGCTCGACGATGCCAACCGCGGCCGCAGCATGATCTTCAAGCGCTCTGGCCGTTGGCCGACGCTGATCCAAAAGGACGGCGTTCGGGCCTACGTGTCGCCAGACGACGTACTTGGCTTCAAGGTCGCAGAGGACGGGTCCGTAAAGCTGCCGCGCGGCACGATAACCCTGCTCAGCGTTTCCAACCTGCCGAATCATGGGGCGATCGGCGAGCTGATTTGGCCTGTCGATGACGGCCAGGGAGGCTGCGCCATTCCGCCGGCGAAAGGGCTCCGCGATGAGGTGAAGGCCGGCAGGCCGCCCGGCGCGCCGGTGTTCGCCGGCACCGAGGGCCGTCTGACCTCGATGGAGCTCGCCCCACTGTTCGCAGCGGCGGCGACGGTGCAGATCGCTCAGCGTATCGCCATGCCGGATGGCGCGCGGGACGTCGTTAAGGAGACCCGCACGCTGAAGAGCGAGCGTCCGCAGCGGTTCAGGGACACGCTGGCGCGGCGGCTGAGCCTCCGCATTGTTTCCGTCAGCCGGCATGCCGCCGCTTTCGAGACAGCGCCGACCTACGTCCACGACGCGCGGCAGATGCTGTTCCGCCGACAGCCGCTGCGCCGCTCAGACCAGTCCATCTTGAACACCCAGACGGTTGAGGTCTGGTCGCGCTCGACGGCCCGGCCCGCGGTGCCCGACATCCGCCGCCCGGAACCTTCCTTTTTGTTCTCGCGAAGCGCCGACGTTTCACCGCTCGGACTCCCGGTCCACAAGGTCACGCGCCGGGCGATGACCCGCCTCTATTTTGGGCGCGGGTGGTTCAGTTCCGGCGAAGGTGAGCGCGTCGCCCTGATCCTGTGGCCGCCCGACTACCGGCAGCTGACCGGCCCGAACGTCGATCGCGACCAGATCGCCTTCGGCGGGCGGACCATGAAGCTCGACAACTTCCAGGATAGCGACCTCGGCGCCGGCGGGCAGTTCGTCACCCGGTGGGGCGGCGACCCGATCCGCGGCGACGCGAGCCCCCAGTCCGGCTTCCTGATCCCGCCGACCGCCTTCGGCGAGTTCGAGAAGCTCGGCAAGGGTCCGCATCGGCCCGGATTCGTGCCGAGCGCCCGGATGCCGATCCCCAAGACGGGCCAGCCCAAGAATGGCGAAGCCTACAAGGCCGAAGCTCAAGACTACGAGTTCCTGACCGTGTCGCTCATCACCTTCGAGCCCTGCTTTGATATCGACCGCGAGGAGTGGTATGTCGACGTCGAGCTACGGCCGATACGCGCCTCCGAGCCGTTTGTGCGCTTCGGCGTGGCCCGCTATCAGGAGCAGTCAATCAACGACGGGCTCATGCTTTCCGAGCCAGTGAGCGTGACCATGCAACTGCTGCCGCTGCGCGACGCCTCCGTCGCCGAGACACCGCCCGCCAAGGCAGACGAACGATCGTTCGAGGTCACGGTCAGGGGGCTCGGACAGATCGACGTCAAGGACCTTAAGCCGATGCAGCTGAAGGATGCGCGCGAGCGCCAAGCGGCTTGGGCAGAGAACTTCGATAAGCTGCGGACGCCGAAGGTCAAACTCGCGGTGTTTCACGAAGCAGGCCGCGACGGCGACCTGCGGCGTACACCGATCTCTCTCACCGGGCTGAATAAGGTCGACGACAGCGGGCTTGAATTGGCCCCCGTTTCGACCGGACACTTGAGCACAGCCATGGAGGCTTAGGCATATGCCTGAGCACGTGCTTATGTCTGAGATAGAGATCATCACTGATGGCGGCCGTCGG
>NZ_JBKQWU010000079.1:0-11020 GCF_047275745.1 Amaricoccus sp. W119
TGATCGAGCGGCACGGACACCGCTCCCCAGCCCAATTCCGACGCGACCAGATGGACACGATCCCGCTGGCCGCGTAAGCGCAATCAGGTGTCTCAGGATCCGGGGGCGGTACAGAGGCGGCGTAGCGAGATGTGCTTCGTCATCTCATGTTCGCGTACATTGCGATCGAGGAAGGTGACTTCCAACCGCTTCACCTCCTGATGCAGCCGCTCGCCGGCCAGTAGCCCCCCCCGCAGCCCATCCCAGTGGGCGTTGCCGATCACGTTAAGTCGAGCTCCGCCCAGCTCGCGCTCGGCAGCGGCCTGCGCGCGCAACGCGAGCTCGCGGGCCAAACGATAGGCCGTGAGGTGCGCCGCAGCAAGCTGCTGCACCATCCAGTCGTAGAGCTGGACATTGCTAAACTTGTCGTGCAGGAAGTCATCGATGGACTGCGTTTGGTCGATCAGCAGTTGCTGGTTTTCAAGCTCCTTCTTCGCGATGGAGATCCGGATCTCGTTTGCCAGGATTTGTCGGTCGATCTGGCGCAGTTCACGCAGCGCTTGGTTGCTTTGAAAGGCCCACTCGTCGCGCCGCCGAGTGTGCCCGGCCATGAGGCCTTCGTGGTTGGCGCCATGCTGCCAGCCGCGTGAGACGAGCTCAAACATGTCACCGGTTGTTGACAAGCCGGTACCGACGGCCTTTAGGATTTCAGCCGCCACCTTTCCAGGGTCGGTGCTACCTGCGGCAGCTAACACAATGCTCGACGTCATGTGCGCGGCCCCGCCGCTGCCCTTGGCAACGCCTGCCGCGAGCGACCAGCCGTATGCTTGGCCCACATACTCAATCTGCTTACTCTCCTGCTCAATGAGGCCGAGGTTGCTTCCTGCACTCGCGCCCGATTCAATGCGACCGAGCATCGACTCCTCACCGCGCGAGGCACCGACCGACGGCGCGGCACTGCCTTCGCGCCCGATCAAGCGCTGGTACTGCTCGTAGCGTGACTCCGTCAGCTCGCGCGTAGCGCGCAGCGCCGCCACATTCGCCTCAGCCTCGTCAATCTGGAGCAGGCGCACGGCCTCGACCCGCTCGAGCATCGCCAACTCGTTTGTCGAGCGAAGCTGCGAAAGCCGTTCGGCGTCGCGCTTTTCGATCGCTGCGAGCAGGGCGCCACCGAGCGTACGCGTCTCGGCCGCGAGCTCCGATGCACGCGCTGCAAGCACCGAGAAGCGGTAGTGTGGCGGCGGCGCGTAAAGGCCAGCGATGACCTGACCGAGGTCCAAACCAGCCGCTGTGGCGCGCACAAGCAATTCGACATCAATCGACGGATCCAAGAGCGGTAATTGCCGCTCGATTCCATCGATGTTACGGCAGTGCCGAATGTTGAAGAGTCTGCTTTCGATCATGTTCCAGTACGAGAACAACTTATCGTTGTGCGGCAGGCAGAAAAAGAGAAAGCCATCAGCGCGGGGCCATCCTTGCTCCGTCCAGCGTGGGTTCAACCCGGGCAGACCGGATAAGTCGCGCGGACTGATGGTGAGGTTCGGATCTATGGCGATGCTCGCATCGATCCATAGATTGCCGAAGTCGTCCCAGTCGCCTTGCATTGAGTCGTAGGTCCGTGCCGGCCGTTGCGCGCCTTTCTCGCGCAGCTTGGGTCGGGTTCCGAGGAGACGAGCTGCGAGCACATAGAGGAGCGTCGCCTCGGAAATCGCTTCGCGTCTGTCCTGACGATAGAGGCTGTCTGCCCACGCGAGCAGGTTATCGAGATAGGCGAACAGCGTCCGCCACAAGAACGCGACGTGCCGGCGGCGAGCGATTGCGAACGGGCGAAAGGGAAGGTCGCGCCAGCGCTCGACAAGCTTCTTGATCGGACCCACATCGGCGGCGCTCACCCCGGCGGCCGCCTGGGCCAACAGCTTAAGCTGGTTGGTGACGTCGTTGCGCGGATCAAGTTCCTTGAACACACGAAACTTGAGGAAACGCTTGGGGTCGCTGCCGACGCCGCCGCTGGTCGGGTCGAAGAGCATGCGAAGCCAGCGCTCGGATTCCTCGAAACGCTGCTGCTTTGAAAGTTGGTCTGCAATTATGAGGGGGGCATGGAAGAAGACCTCCCAGCCATAACAGGCATTCGGAACGCTTAAGTCGAACGAGGACGCACCGCTGACCTGATCCTGCCAGAGCTTGGGGTGCATCGTGTTGATTGGCGCGGGCAGCAAATTGGCTCCGTAGGCAATGGACTGAGCGGCTGGCGCGTCAAGCGATAGCGACTGATTCCAATCGCGTCGTATCGATCTCGCCTCCGGAAACGACGCTGCGTATCCGTCCACGTGTGCACTCGCCGCCAGCGGCGTATGCACATCCAGAAACGCTGACGCCTTTCCTTCGCGGTAGTACCATGCGGTCGATCCCCGTTGTGCAACTGGCTGATCCGAAACCGGAAGCAACCAGTAATCGCGCCACGTCTGGGCATCCGAGCTACTTCCTGCCGCCGGGACTACATTATTAAACTGCGGTGGTACCTTGGGCAGAACCAGCGGCCACGAGTTCCTGCTTTCAGCTGGCATGCTTTTCACATCAGCTTGCATGCCGTTCATGAAGGGCAAAGTCCCTCTGTGAAACGCCGGCATCGGAAGGTTGCCGGGTTCCCAATCGGCTTTTCCGGTCTCAGGTAGGACGAAGCTAGCTACTGGCTTAAGGTCTGCCGGCACCGAGACGCCCAGCTCTGCCAGTGACGGCTCCTCACCCGCTCGCGGCTCTATCACCATTCTTATGTCCGTGCGGCAGAATTTTCCCTTGGGGGTAGCTGGCACCGGGATGTTACTCGATATAAATATAGAGGAACCCAGTGTATACTGCGCGAAGCACGTAACCTCTGGAATGGAACCTGAGTAAGCAGAACCAGGTAAAACGGCCGACCACAGCCCTAACGTTTGACCAATTCCGACCGACCTAACTACCTCCCTACCAACCAAGCTTCGGAGGATAAAGCGTGGATTTGCAGTTCCACCAGGATCTGAACTTATCTTTATATATCCAACAGACTTTCCGTCATTACTTTTTGCTTTAATCCAACATTCCCAAAAGATTCGATGTATCGCGCTGATGTATGCAGAACTAACTTGATCTATTCTCAATCTCTCAACTATAGTGATCTGACCATCCACAATTACCGAGCTTGGCAGGACTCCGCTATGTGAAAAAGGATTACACCAGTTCTTAAAAATATTACTCCACTCTACGGTCAAATCCAATTCGTCTTCTCTATAAGTGACTTCCTGAGTTGGCCGATTAGTAAGTGAGTTTTTTGGCGCAGGCAGTGCAAAGCATCCGATCCTGACACCTCCAGGTTCCACGAGGCAACGGAACGTGAACGCCTCTTCCCGAGGCACAAACGCCACAGGAGCCAGGTCTTTTGGAACGCGCGCACTTTCAGCGCGCCGCCATCCGTCGACGTCCAAGCGGGACCAGTCAAAGGATAGTTGCCAGTCCCCGCTCGACTCGCGCTCAGTGAGCACGGGCCAAGCTAGCCACAATGCGCCACCGTTTACGAACGGCAGCAGATGGTCACCTTGGATGTCCAGTTCGATCCGCTGCCAGCCGGACCACTCCATACCGGTACCACCGAAATCAACGCAGCGCCGCCAATAGTACAAGTAGGGCGGATTAGCGCTGCGCCCTACAACATACAGATCTCGGTGGGTCCGCTTTGGCGGCGTCGACGACGTGTCCCAAGTCGCGTCATCGTACATGCCAAGAACCTGAACGTCACTCATCTGAACTACGTCATCGAGGAAGGCGCCGAACGCCTCCCGCGCCCGCTCGCCGTTGAGCTCGCCCTGGCCCAAGTCAGCCTCCAGAAGGCGGAAGCTCGACGACTTGTCGTCGCGAAGTTCCGGAAACAACCAGTTCTCCGGGAAGAGGAAGACCTTACGGTTAGCCTCCCAGATGCGGTAGCTGCGCATCCAGGTCCAGCGCCGGCGCAACTTCTCAACGCCGGTGAAGTCCGACTCTCGACCGTAAAGCAATAGCTGAATAAAAAGCTGCACCGCCGCCACCGCCTGCAATGTCGCAGTCGTGTTCAGACACGGCTGGACCAGCGGGTCGATGAGACAGTGCTCAAAAATGCGATCTGCGCTTCGCCATCCCTTTTTGTGCAGAAGCAACGCGACTGCGGCATCCCGGTGCAGCATGCGACAGCTGTCGGCGATCTTCGCAAGCGTTACGTCCGAACCACCTTGCGTCTCAGCCAACTGGCGCAGCACCTGCGCGGCGTGGGAGTTCAGGTCAGTTGCCAGCACGCCCGTTGCTTGCGCGGCGGTAGCTCCCGCGCGGCGCAATAGTTGGGCAAGTGCCAACAGACGGAGCAACGCCGTCGGCTGTGCAAGAGTCTCTCGCGAGACGGCACCAGTCCCAAGCTTTGCCAGTTCCCTCAATTCCGTCGCAGCGACGTCTAGACGGATGCAAAGCGGCTGAAGATCGGTGTCACTTAGTGCGCCAGTGCCTGCGGCCAAGCGGTGGAAGTGGCTTTTGACGGTAGCCGGGGCGAGGGCATTGAGGTCGAGTAGCGCCCGCACATCGACACAAGCCGACAGTGCGTCCCAGCGTGGGGCCCAGCTCGAGCCGGTGGGGACATCCCGTGGCGCAATTACGGTGGACCAGTCGATACCCGCTGCAGCGGCACCGGCCGCCCGCACATGCTTTGACAGGCTCAGCCAGCTGGTGTCCTCTCCGCCGGCTCGGACCAGCGCGGCGAGCTTGTGCAGCCGCACCATCCACTCGTGCAGATCCGGCCGTGCCGTCACGTCGACCGCAGGCGGCGGATCGCTCGCCCGAGCACCTCTCCAGAACCCCTCTGCGAGCAGCGCTTGGCGGGCCGGACTTGCCGATCCGCTGCTCGTGACAACGGGTAGGCCGGAAGTGAGCAATAGATCGACCAAGTCTACTGGCAGGCCCGTCTCGCCCTGCACCGCCACCCCAAGCCGCCGCTCACGCTCACGCTCGGCGAGACGCCCGGAGAGCCTGTTTAGTCGGTTGGAGAGCAGGGTTCTTAGCCCGGCGTTGGGCTTAAGGAGATTGGCCGCATCCCCGGCGCTGAATAGCGGCGCAAAGTTACCTGCCGAGTACTCGGGACGAGTAGAAGCGGACAGTAGCGCAACGGCTGCAGCGTCCGGCACCGTGCCAAGCGTTTGGGCGGCCCGCGCCGCCGATGCCGCGACCAGCGCTGTCATCACACGTCCTGCCGCCTCGTTCCCGATCCACGGTTGAAGCGCCCGTTCGACATGCGCGGCCGACCGCGACGCCTCAGCATCACTCGCTGCACGACGAAGTGCCGTCTGAAGCGCAACGAGCCGCTCCATAACGAGAGCGGGATCGGCAACCTCAGCTACATCGAGTCCAGGAAGGCGATTAGCCAGTTTCGCTAGCGTTGACGCCGGCACCAGAATGTCGGTCGCAACTTCGACCGACCAGCCGCTGGCCGCGATGCGCGCGGCCGCGTCATGGATCGCTAGTAGACGCTCAAAGCCAGCGGTGGAGGTCAGCGTCGTCGAAATGACCTCGAATGGATCAATTGCGGTGGCGAGCTTCAGCTGCACCAGCTGTGGCACAGAAACCTGAAGCGCGCGGGCCAGATGCACGTGGCGATAGAGCCATGTCAGATTGGCGGAGTTCAGCACGTCGCTAACCTGATCGAGCATCGGCGCGCCGGTGGTGGCGATCAGCATCGCCAAGTCGCGACTGTCGCAACCGAGTGCGCCAGCAACCAGGTCGAAGTTGTCGGTGATGGTGTCCCCGTTCGCGATCGCACTCGCGAGTGGCCCAAACTCGTGCGCGAAAAGGGTGCCCGTTGCCTCCGACTTCAGCCGGATGTCGTCAAGCGGCAGCCGCATGGCCAACACGATCTCCGGGGGAAGGTTCAAGGCCACACGCACCCGCTCGGCCGCACCCAGGGTTCGCAGCGCGGCAACATAATCTGCGGTTCCCCGGCCCGTGGTTGGCAGCGCGCACGCCTGCAGCGCCGAGTCGACGAGCGGCACGCTCCAAGCCTGTAGCTTTCGCCGGAGTCGAACGAACCGATGCAGGCGATCGAACACGGCTTCTGGTTGCCCTGACAGCGTCATATCGCTGGTCTTGCACTGCTGGCGGTTGCTCAACGCCAAGCCGCCGAGATACCGAGTGGCCAGGACGCTATCGAGCTCATCGAGCTCCAGACCCGCCCGTTCGAGCAGAACCGACGCGCGACCTAGAACGGTCGGTACCGACCCCGTTCGCGGGGTTCCAGTGTCCGGGTCAGCAATTGTGATGCTGCTACCTCGCGGGATACCCCACGCATCGGCGAGCTCGTCGCCGCTGCGCGGCGTAGTTATCAACGCCCACTCAGACAGCGCGGAACCGCTCTGGGTTTGCGCAATACCAAGTGTTGATGCCGCAACATCATCCGCCGGCGCTGTGGCCATCAACTCCAGCAGTTTACTGCGTTCGAGGCCGAGACGCTCGCCCACTAGACGCAGTTCGGCGAAATTGCGGTCGAACGGCAAGTTCCACGGGTACGGTGCGTTCGCAAGCTGCGCACCCGGACTGGTGCCCAACTCTCGTTCCATCGCTTCAATGGCCAGGTCGATATGGAGCACCTCTTTTTCTGCGGCTTCGCAGCCCAGGTCGAGCTGGAAGATGTCGGGTCGCCGTGTGCGAAGCTCGGATTGTGCCGTTTCCGGCGGCGATGCGGTGGTGCCCGTCTTCACTGCAGTCTTCAGCAGGTTCAGCAGATCGACCAAATAGGCGCTTAGGCTCAGCACCGACTCGCAAGGCCGGCACGCGCAGCCGTCGTGGCTGCCTAGCAGGTTCTGCAGAATGGAAGCGGTCTGGTCGGCCTGCGGCTGTGCCGCCGATATGCCGCTGGTGACAAACAACGGAAAGTTCGACCACTGTGTGGCGATGGAAGCAACAAAACCGTTGGCCGCGTCGGCGGCCATCTCCAGGGTCTCAGTAAGCCCGGTAACGACGGCAGGAGGATAAAGGCTGCCTAAGGCCTGCTTCACCGCCTGGGAGCCATAATTCATCGCAGCGCCTGGGCTGGGTATTCTTTGGTCGATGAGGGCTAAGCCACCCTCGAGCGTGACCCCCATCCCAAGGTAGCGCCCGAGATTCCGCACCATTGTTGCGTGCTCGTGCGGCATTCCGCTGCCATCGTCGACGACGACCGGCTTCCCATCGAGCAGCGCCTTCGCCTGTTCTCCGTACTTCGGTAGCACCCGGGGCAGGTCCTGCAACGCGGGGTTCTTTAGCGACGTGCCAACATCCGTCAGGCGCTGCACAAGAGCGGGCAGCGGCATCGCCTGCTCGGCCTTGAGCTGCAGCTCGATGGCGCGAGCATGGGCCGAGTCGGGTGTCAGGGGTCCTTCGGCAATCCCGGTTCGGCTCAGGACCTCGCGCCACCGGCCGACGCTCCACTCCGCCAGCGCGGACTGCGGGTCCGCCACGTCGCCGAGTTCCGCCTTGACTGCCTGCGAGAAACCCGGGTCCGGCCCGAGCGTGGCGCGCAGGCGCAGCGCGAGAATGAAGCGGTCGAGGGCGGCAAACTCGTCGGAGGTACCCGCTTCGATCCCGCGAAAGGCGTCAGCCTGCCCGAGGCCGGTCTGGTCATAGATGTCCAGCGCCTGCAGCGCCATCGGCCGCGGCAAGGGCGCGTCCGCCAGCACCAGGGCCAGCGGGGTCGGTGACGGTCGGCGCCAGTCGATGCGGACCAGTCGCGCAAGCAGAGACAATGCCTCCATCAGCTCGTTTCGCTCTGCGTCGTCGAGTACACGAATTCGCCGCACCGCTTCGGCAAGCGACTGCTCGGCCTCCCAGGCGGCGCGGCCGCGCGCGATTATGCGGTCGAGGTCGGTGGACGCCGTTGCCCGCAGCACTGCGAAGAAGAATGCCCAACCTGTGGTATATATCACACGGTCAAACTCGGGCGGCCGGCCATCCAGCAACCCCCGCGCCTCCAGATGCATCAGTGCGGCTGACACCCAGGCGCGCACCGCCTCCACGGTCAGGCCTGTGTCGCCGGCGATGAAGTCGATGTGCTCGGCGGTCAGGACCTCCGGATGGCGGTCGCCGAGCATCGGCACGATACGGCTGCTGACGTCGACGAACTCGACCGGGCCCGGATCGGCCACGGGAACCACCAGGTCGATGGTCTCGACCGCGCCCGCGTTAAACCGAACGGGACTTACGGCGAGGGGCTCGGCGCCGTCGGCCGCCAGCGCTCGGATCTCGAGGTCGGCCCCGATGACGGGCCGGCCTTCTCCGTCCACCGCCTGCTCTAGCCGGTACGCAATCCAGTAGCCGCCCTCTGGATCGGTGATCGCACTACCCAGCTGCTGGCTGTCGAAAAGGTCGCGGTCGTACGCGATGACTAGCATCGCCGGCACGGGGCGCCCCATCGGCGTGCTCAGGTGGCCCGACACCACGCGCTCGAATGCGCCGAACTCCAACAGAAGCGCGTTGAGGAGCGCGGCCGTCGTATCGTCGACGAAGCCGTACAAATGGTCGCCCAGCCCCTGTTGGACCTGGAGATAGAACAACGCTCTCTGGGTGCCGCCGCCAAAGACAAAGGGCTCGTCGGTTTCCAGCTCGGCGCGGATGCTCGCGAAGAGCTCTGCTAGCTCATCCGCAGTGGGCTGGTTGGGCGAATCGAACGACCGAATAACGGGCCGTTCCAGCAAAAACAGCAGCGCGCGGCGGAGATTTGCGACCGACTCTCCCGTGTCGCCGGCTCTGATGGGTGGCTCGATCGGGTTCATACGCTTGCTCCCCTTGGCAGATGATCTAGGTAACGACGTCGTCACCGCGCGCAAGAGAAGCGTTTGCTGAACGACGCAGATGTAACACTCATTCTGCAAAGTAAATCAACGAAGTATGGCCGGACCGCATCCTACTTAGATTACTTTGGAAGATGCGGGACTATATGAACCCCCTTTGTCGCATAGTGTCTCATGCCAAAGAAAGTTGGTTCTGCGTACCTTAGATTTCCGGGGAACATCACCCAACCGATTACTTGACCGAAGTCAACGAGTTCCTTTGATCCGACAGCGGGTGGAGCGATCGGTCCTCGCTGCTCGGCCGAGCCGCCCTGCGCCAAGGTTTCCGGCTCGCCGACTAACAGGCTTTTGGAGCGAGGTGGCTGTCCCGGTTTCTCCGGGCGTGTCGCGGTGTCGCGCTCGTTTGCGAAGAGCACATGCTTATTCTGTTGCCCCCAGTTGATCTTCTGGGCGTCAGTGGTAACTGCCTCTTCTACTGTGCCGGCGGCCATCAACGGATCGGTGACGATGACAGTGCCTCTTGAATTTATGAATGGCTTATTGGGTGTAGTGGCGGTCTCCTCCACTGTGCCGGCCGCCATCAACGGATCGGTGACGATAACAGTGCCGCCCGAGTTTACGAATGGCTTCGTTTGTACTTTGGGAGGCTCGGAACTTGGTGGAGGTACTGCGGAGTTAGTAGCGGGTCTGACAAATGCCGCGACCGGGCGCTGCGGCTGAGCAGAGGCGACGCTCTTCATTTGCTGAAGACGGTCGGCAACGCCAGCTGACGCGGACGCGACCCCAAACACGTCTACGCCCAACTGAGCAGCAGCTGCTTGTTTGCTAGGATCATCCGTAATTATATTTGAGAGATTCCAAAATATCGCGCTAAACGGGTTGCTTGCGACCGCTGACAGCGTGCCAAACCACTGACGTTCGGCTTCTTTGTTTTGCAGCTCCTGAAATTTACTTTGACGAATACCAAAGTAACACTCGCCGCCCACGCAGCCTGCTACTAAGGGGTCCTCCGCGGCAACCTGCTCGACATGTTGCGATCCTGATGGGTCCGTGTATCTAATTGGATTTGACAAAGTATACTGATATATATTTGGCCCATCTTCCAAATATTTTTGATCATAACTTGACCACCTTGCTAGACAATTCGCGTAGTACCTAGCCAGATGGTAATGCATCCCGCTCTCGTCATCCCGCTCCATCCCGGTGTAGCGATAGCGTTTCGGTGGCGCTTCCATGCGACTCTCCATCAGCCGATACGCACTCGTCCCGTACGGGTGGTACTCCTCGTAGGAAACGATCTCGGCGCGATGATCGAGCTCGAGACATGCCGAACCAAGATGGTTCCCGTATTGGTAGCGGAACAGCGTTTGCTCCTTGACCGGCAATCCGTCCGGCCGAGGATCGGTGGCGCCGCCTGATCTGATCACGTCGTCGACCAGCAGCACCCGTTGCTCGCCTTCGAACAGGTGCTGCATCTCGATTTCTTCGACGAGGGTCGTGCGGTCGGACTTGAAGCGCCGGTATAGCTCGTAGCCGCCCAGATAGATGCGGTCCTCCACGCCATTGCCTTGGCGCGTGATCCGCTTGCGCGTGCGCTGCTTGTCGATCCCGTAGTGGTATCGCGCCAGGCCGCCGCCCCCCAGGTCGATGCCCAGGATCATGTCGCGCCAGTCCCAGCGGATATGCAGGCCCCACTTCTCCTCGGGGTCGAGCGGCGGCGGCGTCTCGACCCGATTGAGGTTCAGCATGTTGCCGTGCGCGTCGTGGTGATAGGTGACGGCCCCGCCGGTGTGGCTGCCGTACCAGGTCTGGTCGAGGCGGTTGCTGTCCGTCCCGGGCTTGTAGTGCCGGGTCCAGCCGCTGCCGGTGCCCGGCGCGTGCACCATCTCGACGAAATTGCCGACCGCGTCGTAGCGGTAGCGTTGCGTGTACGTGCGCAGCGCGTCGGCCGAGGGAAAGCCACCCGTGGGCCACGGGCCTTCCCGGTTGGGCGGCGGCGCGGCGGCGGCGGCGTTCTCGCGGCCGGTCGCCTCGATCAGGCGGTAGATCGCATCGTAGGTGTAGTCGCAACTCGGGTCGACCCGGCTGTTGGCGAAGAACACCGTCTGCTGCGCGTCGTCCCTGGTCTTGCCCCCATTTCACCGGACACTCAGGCGGTTGCGGTTTCAGCTGCGATGAACTCGCGGGGCGAGCGCATTTTCAGCCCTGAGTGCGGGTGGTTTTCGTTGTAGTCC
>NZ_JBKQWU010000080.1:0-10795 GCF_047275745.1 Amaricoccus sp. W119
CGAATGGCCAGACCGAGGGCCAGATCACCAAGCTCAAGCTCGTCAAGCGCCAGATGTACGGCCGCGCAAAGCTCGACCTCCTCAGGGCTCGGCTGCTCGGTGCCGCGTGATAAGCCGGAGATGCACCGAGATTGAGTCAGAGCCAACATTCCACGCCGATCCACACACATGGCGGCTTGACCCCGGACGCCGTTCGCCAAGACCCCGCGGCCGGCCGTCTCCGCCGCCTCAGCCGCTCCACCGGCCGGCCGCTACCGTCGGCCACAGAGACCCGATATCAAACCCAAGGGCTCTCACAATGATCGAGGGACCGGAGGGGAGCAGGTCACGACATCTTGCCAGGCCGCATCGAAGACCCGCGCAATGGCGGCCTTGAGGCCGGTATGGGCGTCGGAGATCACCAGCTTCAAGCCCTGTAGCCCGCGGCGCACCTGGTCCCTGCGCAGGAACTCGGTCCAAAAGGTCTCCGCCTCCGAGGGTCCGACGCACAAGCCGATGATCTCGCGCCGTCCGTCGGTGTCGACCGCCATGGCGATTATGGCGGCGACGGACACGATCCTCTCACCCTGGCGCACCTTGAGGTAGGTCGCATCGAGCCAGAGGTAGGGCCAGTCGCCGGCGATCGGCCGATCCGTCAGCTGCGGCAGGGAACCAAGCCTAAACCACGCACGTTAAGCGGCCATGTCCGAGGAAACCAGACGGCCAGACGAACAGGTGCTGCCAGTCGTGGAGGAAACCCTCACGATCGGCCGTCGCGCTGTGACCACTGGGGTCGTGCGCGTCAGCACGGTGACCGAGGCGGTTGATGCGGTTCTGGATGCCGTTGTTGCAACCAGCGAGGTCGAGGTGACTCGCGTTTCCGGTGGGACGCGAAGTCGAAACGATGCCGGAGATTCCGGAACGAGGGGGACGTGATGATCGTTCCTGTCGTTGAGGAAGTGCCGATAATCGTAACCCGATTGATGCTTCGGGAAGAGATCCACATCAAGCGGCGCCACGGGGAAAAGACCCTGCAGGTGCCAGTTCAGCTGCTGAAGCAGCGGGCCGAGATAACGCGCGAGGGGCGCACAACACAAGGGGACCTGAATATGGCCGACAGCACGTACACTTCGGGCGCTCGAACCCTGACTGCCTTCTTCGACTCGCAAGCGGATGCCGAGGAGGCAGTGGCACGACTCCGGGCACTGGGACTGGGCGACACCTCAGTCCGGATGACTGGCGGCGGAGAATACGAGGGCCGCGCCTATTCGGACACCGACCGCGGGTTCTGGGACAGCATCTCCGACTTCTTCTTTCCGGCCGAGGACCAGGCGACCTATGCCGAAGGCCTGCGCCGTGGCGGCTATCTCGTCACGGTGAGCAGCATCCCCGAGAGTCAGTACGACCAGGTTCTGGACATTCTAGATGACGAAGGTTCGGTCGACATCGACGAACGTGCCGAGTCCTGGCGCTCGGAAGGCTGGAGCGGCGCGTCGGGGGTGACGGGCGGCGTGGCCGATGCCTCGGATATCGGGTCGCTGAGCGAGTCCACGCGCGAGGCCTGCAGCGGCGCAACGAGCAGCATGGCCAGTGACGCGAGCCGGACCTCGGAGCTCGGCGACGACGAGGTGATCCCTGTCGTTCAGGAGCAGCTCCGGGTCGGCAAGCGCGACGTCAACCTCGGCCGGGTCCGCGTACGGTCCTATGTGGTCGAGCAGCCGGTAAAGGAAGACGTGACCCTGCGCGAGGAGCGGGTCGAGATCGAGCGTCGGCCGGTTGACCGCGCGCTGGGCGCGACCGATGCGGCCTTCACGGACCGCACCATCGAGGCTGAAGAGCGTGCCGAGGAAGTCGTGGTGTCGAAGGACGCCCGCGTGGTGGAGGAAATCGCCCTGCGTCGCCAGGCCGAGGAGCGTACCGAAACCGTATCGGACACCGTTCGGCGCACGGAGGTCGAGGTGGAGGATGATCGCACCGCCGGAACCTCCAGGACCACCACCGCGCGGACGACGGGGCTGTCGGAAGATATTGAATCGAGCACCGGGCTCTCCGGAGACGTCAACAAGCGCTAAGCTCCTGCAAGGAAACGGCGGCCGCTTATATAGGCCGCCGAAATCCACAACTAGGCCGCCTGCCCCTCATGCGCAGGCGGCCTTAACCTGAAAGGATCACCATTATGGCACGAGGCGCCTTTCCTTCGATGACTGCTCTACTCGGCCTCCTGGCTGTGGCGGGCTACCAGAACCGCGACAAGCTTTCCGAGATGCTGGGCAACCGGAGCGAGAGGGCGAGCCCGGAAAGCCTGGCGGGCGGCGGGGGTCTTGGCGAGGCCCTGGGTGGATTGCTTAGCGGCCAGGGCGGTGCGAGCAGTGGCGGCGGCCTCGGCGGCCTCCTCGCAGGGCTCGGCGCGGCAGCGGGAGCGGAGCGGGCGGCGGCCTTCTCGGGGGTCTCCTCGGTGGCGGCCTCGGCCAGATGAACGACCGCTTTCGCCAGGCTGGCCACGGCGACCGAGCAGCGCTTTGTCCAACCTGATCTGGAACAGCATACCTCGCTGAAGGTTTACCCTGTGACCGAGATCACACTCGAGGAGCCGCCTCGGTCCCATCCATGTTTTGCGTCGCCTCCTGCGGGAGGCCCTTTGCTGAAAAGGCGTTCATCTCAATGGCCAACCTCTCCGATCCAGCACCGACCGCGCAGGAAGACGCACACACCATCATGCTCAATCGCGTCTCCTGGGGCGCAATTTTCGCTGGTGTCGTGGTCGGCCTCGTCGTCCAGGTTCTGCTCACCATGCTCGGCGTCGGAATCGGCGCTGCGACGATGGATCCCGCGTCGAACGGCTCTCCGGCTGCTTCCAGCTTCTCCGTAGCCTCTGGCATTTGGTATGTGGTCTCCGGGATTATAGCAGCCTACGTTGGCGGCTACATCGCCGCGCGCATGTCTGGCAAGACGGTCGCCACTACCGGCGCCCTGCATGGCCTGACCACCTGGGCTTTCACCACGCTTCTCGTTCTCTACCTCCTCACCTCTACGGTAGGCAGCATCGTCGGCGGCACCTTCAGCGGCGTCGCCAGCGCGGTCGGCGGGATTGGCCAGACGGTGGCCCAGACTGCCGCCCCGATGCTTCAGGACGCAAACCCGCTTGATGCCCTGGAGAACCAGGTCCGCGCCACCGGCAACGACCCGGAGGCGCTGAACGCCGCGGCAACGAACGCCGTTCGCGCCCTGGTCACCGGCGACGAGGCCGGCGCAGACCAGGCCCGGCAGCAGGCGGCGCAGGCTTTGGCCAACGCGCGCGGCATCCCGCTCGACCAGGCGCAGCAGCAGGTCTCCCAGATGGAAGAGCAATACCGGCAGACTGTGGATCAGGCAAAGCAGACCGCGACGGAAGCGGCCGATCAGGCTGCGTCGGTCGTCTCGACGGGTGCACTCCTTGCCTTCGTGGCTCTGCTGCTGGGCGCGATTGCCGGCTGGCTCGGCGGGCGTTCGGGAGTCGTGCATCCCGTCTTTGCGGATCGTGTGGTTCCGACGCGTCGTCCTCTGGTCTGACCATGTCAGAGGACGACAGAACCACGATCATCCCGCTGGTGGAAGAAACCGCAACCGTAAGCGTGCAGGACGCGGTAATCGGCCGTGTTCGTGTGAGTACCACCACTGAGACAATCGAGGAGGTGGTACGCCAGAACCTTCGCACGATGAGCGCGGCGGTCGTCAGAAAGCCGATCAATCGTACGCTCGATCAAGGCGAAGCGCCGCCCGGTCCAAGGACGGAAGGCGATGTGATGATCGTCCCGATTTTCGAGGAAATCCTGATCGTCGAAAAACGGCTCGTCCTCAGAGAGGAGCTGCACATCACGCAGCATCTGACCACCGAGAGGGTGGAAGTACCGATGGAACTGCGAAGGCAACAGGCAAGGGTTGAACGCCTGCCTGCGGATGACGCCTCTATCCCAGGAGTGACAGATGTCTGATCTTACAACGACGAGCGGTTCCGAATACGTCGCCGCCTTTTTTTGACGACGAGGCGGATGCAAAAGCCGCTGTCGACCGCATCGGCGGAGGGGATTCCGCGTGACCAGGTTCGGATCGTGGCGGGAGCCTCTGCCGGCGGGGCGGACTATCAATCGAGCCGCGCCAGAAGGGCTTCTTCGAAGCGCTTGCGGACATGTTCATGCCGGAGGACGACCGCTACGCCTACGCCGAGGGCCTGAGCCGAGGTGGTTTCCTAGTGTCGCTCTACACCAGCCAGGAGAACCGTGACTGGATCCTCGATATCCTCGACGACGAGGGTATGACGTGACCCCTTGTCTCTCCTCCAGGCGCAGCTGGAATCCGGACCGAGGAAGAGGGACCGGAGATGAAGCGAAGCAGGTTCAGCGAGGAGCAGATCATCGGGGTGCTGCGCGAGCATGACGCGGGCGCGGTGGTGGCCGAGCTTTGCCGCAAGCACGGCATGTCGTCGGCGACGTTCTATGCCTGGAAGGCGAAGTACGGCGGGATGGACGTCTCCGAGGCGAGGCGGCTGAAGGCGCTCGAGGAAGAGAACGCGAAGCTGAAGCGGCTCTATGCCGACGCGATGCTCGACAATGCCGGGCTGAAGGAGCTGCTGGCAAAAAAATGGTGACGCCCGCCGCCAGGCGGGAAGCGGTCGCACACCTCAGGGAGAGTCTCGAGGTGAGCGAGCGGCGGGCGTGCACGATGATCACCGCGGACCGGAGCGTGGTCCGCTACCGGAGCCGGCGGCCGGACGACGCGGAGCTTGCGCGGCCGCTTGCGGGAGCTCGCCGACCAGCGTCGGCGCTTCGGCTATCGCCGCCTGCACGTGCTCTTGCGCGGCGAGGGCTGGTCGGTGAATTGATTGAAACTCCCCCATCGACCATCGATCTGATGACATCGATTAGGTCTTCCTTCGACATGAGTTCCAATGCGGCGTCCGGAAGCACTACGTTTTTACCAGACCCGCTCATGCACGATAATTCCTTCTTGATGATCGTAATAAGCCCTTCATGATTTAATCAGAGTGGCTGTTTCGGCTGGTCAACGGCGCCGGCCGGCCGGGTCGGCAGAGCAGCGATCTCGTCGCCGGCGGCTTTCTCGGCTACGCGGATATCGTAGGCGCTCTGAAGGTTGAGCCAGAACTGGGCGCTGGTTCCAAACCAGTGCCCCAGACGCAGGGCCGTGTCGCCCGTTATGTTCCGCTGGCCCCGAATGATCTGCGTGACGCGGTTGGGCGGTACATTGATCTGACGGGACAGCTCGGTCGCACTCACACCAAGCTCGGTCAGTTCGTCGGCGAGGATCTCGCCAGGGTGAATGGCAGGACGGGCCATCCTGATGCTCCTTTCCTAGTGATAGTCCACAATTTCGACGTTCGACGGCCCGGCGGCGTCATGGGGCCACTCGAAACAGATCCGCCACTGCATGTTGATGCGGATTGAGTATTGCCCTGCCCTGTCCGCCTTCAGCGCCTCCAGCCGATTGCTGGGCAGCTGCCCTAACTCGGCAAGACTGATGGCGGCATCAAGGATTTCGAGGCGCTTCCAAGCCTGTCGATCGAAGCCTTGGAACTCCCGGACGAACTGGCCATCGGCGAAAGCGGCTGTCCGTTTGTCCCTGTAGCTCAGAATCATAGCCATCAGATAGCGGTCTATTACGATTTACGTCAAGAGTAAATTGTTCTTGTTATGTTCCGAAGCTTATCTTTCCCATCCCTCGTCACGCTCTCGCCGAACCTTGCGAGAGGGTTTTGCCGAAGGCTGTCGCGTGGTGTCGTGCAGTTTGCGGTCGGGCGTTGGCGGGCTAGGGGCTCTCTCCGGCGCTTCCTTCTCGCGCTCGGCTTCCTGCTCTCGCGCGCGCCCCAGCGCGGCGTCGAGCCTAGTACGAACATCATCCGATTTCGGATTGTCAGCCCCCGCGCCCGGGCGCTCCGCGTCGCGCCCGAGCATCCGTCTGAGCCTGTCACCAACGCCCTCGCCCGCCTCCGGCACCTCGCGCTGCTTCTCCAGCGCCGCCCGCATGGCAGCGAGCCCCGCGCTGACCCGATCCTGCCCCTCGCTGCGCGCGGCACCCCAGGCCTCCCGCGCCGCCTCGACCCGCTCGCGCAGCTCCTCGCGGAGCGCGGCGAACACCCGCCGCGCCTCCCGCGCCTCCTGCACCGCCCGCCCGCGATCGGTGACGGGCTCATAGGTCCGCCCCCCCGCCTCGGCCTCCCGCGCCGCCCGCCGCTCCATGGCGTTGACCGCCGGTCCGAGCTTCACCTCCGGCGCGCGGGTCAGCTCCTCGGCCGCCACCAGGTCGCCCCGCTCCTCCGCCGCCTCGCGCTGCGCCTCGAGGCTGCGGTGGTCGACCCTGTCCTCGACCCCCACCCGCTCCAGCGCCTCGTTCTGCAACCCGGCCCATACCCCGCGCATCGCCTCGATCTCCGGCCCGCCGGTCTGGGCGGCGTCGAGCACGCGGGTCTTCTTGCCGAAGCCGTCCTCGCCGACCACCCGGGTGGTGGTGAGCACGTGCGCATGGTGGTTGCGCTCGTCGCCCTCGCGATGCGGCGCATGGATCGCCACGTCGGCCGCGACGCCGTAGCGCTCGACCAGCGCCCGGGCGAAGGCGCCGGCGATCTCGCGCCGGGCCTCGACGCCGATCTCCGCCGGCAGCGCCAGTTCCCACTCCCGCGCCACCACGGCGTTGGAGCGCACCTCCGCCGCCTCGGCCGCGTTCCACAGCGCCGCGCGATCCCGCGCCCAGTCCGGCGCTCCCTCGGGCGCCAAGATGAAGGCACCCTCGATGCCCTGCTTGCGGGAGTAGTCATGCACGCGACCCTCGCGCTCGCAGGCGATGACGCCACCCGAGCGATAGGCGGCGGCGGCCGTCGCCGATCGCCCGGCGCTGCGCTTCACCGTCTTCACCGCGAGATGGTAGCTTGCCATCAGGCGGCCGGACCATCTCGGCCCGCACCGCCACCAGGAGACGGCGCTATGAAGACGAAAGCCAGGCGACTGGACGAGCTTCCCGATCTCACCGAGGAACAGCGCGAGAGGCTCGCGCGCGTCGCGACGATGAGCGACGCGGAGATCGACACCGGCGACATCCCGGAGCTAACGGAAGCACAGCTCGCGGAGATGGAGCGCGGCCGCCTCTCGCGGATCAACGCGATGCTGCGCAGGCGCTGAGCCTCCGACGCCGACAACGCCACCCGCGCGCCGCACCCGGTCAGGCGCGCGGCGGCCGCCTGCCCTTCTTGCCGATCCGGCCGACGCACCCCATGACGCAGGGAGGCCGGATCGGCAGGCGTCGGGGAGTGGGTGCCCTGGCACCCCGACCGGCGCCTTGGAGCGCGGGGCTTGCCGCTTTGTCCGGGCACGGAGGCGCACAGCGCCAATCGGAGGCCGGGCAATGCGGCAAACCACGCGCGACCGACGCGATCCAACCGCGCAGGTTGGCCCTGGGAGGTCCAGGAGGCGCGGGGAGCGGCCTCCTGATTCGTCGCGACCTGTCGCGGCGGATCGGGGAGCCGTCGGCGGGGGCGTTGCCCCCGGGAGACCGCACGCAATTTGGAGCCGTAGGCGGAAAATTGCATAAGTGCGCCCTTCACCCTTTCCAGGGTCACGGGTAGTCGCTAGACCCAGTCCTCGCAAGAGCCATTGAACGTTCGCCTTTCCCCCACGTCGCAAGGCGGGGAACGGAGCCGGCTTGGCTCCTGGCAGCGCAGTGCAGACCACGAGGACGACACCATGGCGGAAACCGAGCTCGAACGCGCCGAGAAGCGCTTCGCCCAGGCGAGGGCGAGACTTCAGGCGCTGCGGAACCGGGAAGCGACGAAGCAGCGCAAGCTCGACACCCGGCGCAAGGTCATCCTCGGTGGAGCGCTGGTCGACCTGGCCGCCCGCGACGACAGTGCCGCCGCCATGCTCGACCGGCTGATCCGCAATCTCGCCCGCGAGCAGGACCGTTCGGCCTTCGCCGGTTGGGACTGGCGCGAGGCCGGAAGCGGCGACGCGGGAACGACCGGTGCTGCGGGTGCCGATGGCGATGCTGGGGCCGAGGACGCCTCGGCACCGGCGCAGCCAGTCGCCGGGATCGTCTCGCCCGCAGGGTCCGCCTCCCCTGCCCTCCCGGCCTCCACCCGGAGCTGATCGCCCATGACCACGCTCGTGCGCGGCGCCCGCTGGGTCGCCGCTGCCTGCCTCTTCGTCGTCGGCGCGCCGATCGCGCTGCTGATGCTGGTCTTCTACCTCGGCGCCGCCGTGGTGGCCGGGCTGTTCCTCTCGGTCTTCTTCGTGATGATCCTCGCCGGGGTCGTCGGCCCGGTCTCGAACCCGGTGCAGTGGCTGGTGGCGATCCCCACCGTCGCCGGCTGCGCTATCCTCGGGCTCTGGTTCTGGAGCGAGAAGCTCGGCGTCCGCGGACTGTTCCGCAGGGGTGCCGGCGACACCCACGGCTCCGCCCGGCTGGCGACCCCGAAGGAGATCGCGGCGAACCTTGCCGTCGGCGTCGAGGAGGACGGCCTGCTGATCGGCCGCGACCCGAAGACGAAGAAGCTCCTCGGCTACCACGGTCCGGCACACCTGCTCACGCTCGCCCCGACCCGCGCCGGCAAGGGCGTCGGCACGGTGATCCCGAACCTGCTGCTCTCGGGACGCTCGATGCTAGTGGTCGACCCCAAGGGCGAGAACGTCCGCGTCGCCGGCGCGATGCGCGCCGACTATGGCCCGACCTTTGTCCTCGACCCCTTCGGCGTCACCGGCATGCCGGGCGCCAGCTACAACCCGCTCGACCGGATGACCGCCGACAGCCTCGACCTCGGTGAGGACGCGAGCACCCTCGCCGCCGCCCTCGTCATCGACCCGCCCGGCCAGAGCGGCGAAGCCCACTGGAACGAGGAGGCCCGCGCCTTGATCGCCGGCCTGGCGCTGTTCTGCGTCGTCCACGAGGAGACAGACCGCCGGCACCTCGGCACGGTGCGGGAATATCTCACCCTGCCGCCCGAGCGCTTCCGCGAGCTGCTCGGGCTCATGCAGGAGAGCCGGGGCGCCAGCGGCTTGATCGCCCGCGCCGCGAACCGCTTCCTCGGCAAGGCTGACCGCGAGGCCGCCGGCGTCCTCTCCGGCGCGCAGCGCCACACCCACTTCCTCGACAGCCCGAGGATCGTCGCGAGCCTCGACCGCTCCGACTTCCGCTTCGCCGATCTCCGCCACCAGCTGACCACGGTCTTCCTGGTGCTACCGCCGAACCGCATGGACGCCTACAGCCGCTGGCTGCGGCTCCTGGTCTCCGAGGCCCTGCAGGACATCGCCCGCGACGCGGAGGCCGTCAGCGGCCCGGAGACGACCTCTCAGGCCCATGTAGCCCTAGAGAGCGCACAGGAGGCCGCTGAAGCGCCCCACGCGCCCACGGAGCCCCTGACGGCCGCCAGCGCCTCCCCTGCCCTCTCCGCGCCTCTGGCGCGCCCTGGCGCCAGCCCACGGCTGCAGACGCCAACGCTGTTCCTGCTCGACGAGTTCGCGGCCCTTGGCCGTCTGGAGGCGGTGGAGCGAGCGATGGGGCTGATGGCGGGCTACGGGCTGCAGCTCTGGCCGATCCTGCAGGACCTGAGCCAGCTCCGCGACCTCTACGGCACCCGCGCCAACACCTTCGTGGCGAACGCGGGCGTGCTGCAGGTGTTTGGGGTCAACGACGTCGAGACGGCGCGCTGGCTGAGCCAGGCGCTCGGCAAGGCAACGATTGGCTATGAGACAGCCACCCACCGGCCCGGAGACATGCCGTCGACGTCCGAGCACGTCACGGGGCGCGAGTTGATGACCCCGGACGAGATCATGCAGCTGCCGCAGAGCCACCAGCTCCTGCGCGTGCAGGGCATGCCGCCGGTGCTGGCCCAGAAGCTGCGTTACTACGCCGATTCCGAGTTCAGGGATCTGTTCCTGCCGGAGGCCGGGCGATGAGCGGAACGCTGAAACCACCCCCTGCCCCGTTCGATGCAAGGCAGTTCGCGGACACCCTCGACACGATGGGGCTGCTGGTAGCGAGCCTGTCGGATCGCATCGACGCCCAGGGTCGGATGCTGGAGCAGGTGCTGAAGACCGCGACCGAGGCGAGGGCTGCGGCTTTCGCCGCCGAGAAGGCGACGGACTGGAAGCGCAACGGTGATCTGATCAACGAGGGGATCGTCCGGGGAAACCGGCGGGTCGAGATCTTGGCGACGATGGCCCAGGGTCAGCAGGAAGCCATGGACCGGGTGCTGAGGGAGATGCGACCCTTCATCGCCATCACCACCCCGAGGGAGCTGGAGCGTCGCGAGAAGTTGGAGCGTTTACGACGCTGGATGCCGCTTATGCTGGCTGGAGCGTTCGTGTTGGGCGGTGTGCTGGCGCGGATTTTGATTGAGATATGATCGGCGCTTTGAATGCCACCCGCGGCATCGGCCCTCAGTCAGACGGTCGCTTCCGGTCTGCGCCGGAGGGATATGGTTAAAGAGTTATTTGAATCAGTTAAAAGAGTTAAGGCTGTCTGAGTGGCAGATTCCGCGAGG
Source organism: Amaricoccus sp. W119 (assembly GCF_047275745.1). NCBI lineage: Bacteria > Pseudomonadati > Pseudomonadota > Alphaproteobacteria > Rhodobacterales > Paracoccaceae > Amaricoccus > Amaricoccus sp. W119. The sequence goes on from NZ_JBKQWU010000080.1 coordinate 10,502, forward strand.
CTTTTGAATTGCTTATTTGGCGGCTGCGTTCCTGAAAGGCCGTGAGTTTGTTCCCGATAGGCCGTTGTGGTCGTTCCCGATAGGCCGTGACATTGTTCCTGATAGGCCGTTGGATCAAAAGTTATTCACAGCCCTGCGCTCGGGTAATTCGGAAAGCAAAGGAGATCAGGCACTTCCGAGTGGTCTGCCCCCTGAAAAGTGGTCCTCCCTGAGGTAGGCTTTTGAGCCTTTGGAGGATGCCAGGAATGCCGCGCAGAAAGCACAAGCCCGAGGAGATTGTCGCGAAGCTGAGGC
>NZ_JBKQWU010000081.1:0-10652 GCF_047275745.1 Amaricoccus sp. W119
GCCGCAAGCGGGAAACTCTAGTCGGGCTACGCCCTCCCGCCGTTCCCCGCTTGCGGCGCCAAGTGGCCTACTTTTGCGCCGCCCAACGGCCTGGTTTTGCTCCGCCGTTGACACCCCGGCTCGTGTCCGCCAGCGGCACTTCCTCCTCGACCCCGACCGCGTGCTCGACGGCTTCCGGCTCTCCACAGTCAGGATACGGGATGATCACACGCCGGGAATCGTCTCCACGCGCCGCGATCTTGACTTCACCCGCCATCGCTGTCCCCACAGGTTGGCGCGCATGGTCAAAAAGCTATCGTCCGAAGCCAAGCGCGCGCGGCGAAAACCGGTCAGTATCCGGCAAGGTCAGCAGCAACGGCACGAAACGGAACAGGGGGCGCCCTCCCGGCGGGAACGCGCGCCGTACCCCGAGGTACTTCCCCGGGGAGCGCACGCATGGAATCAACGGCGTGGCCGTCCGGCGCGCCAACACGGGGCTCGGCGCCCTCATTCGAAATCGGGAGGACATCCAAATGAAGGCCACATTCGACTACACCGGCGCGGCGGTCTTCGTCGCCGGCGGAACCAGCGGCATCAACCTCGGGATCGCGAAGGCCTTCGCCGCGGCGGGCGCGCGGGTCGGGGTCGGCAGCCGCAAGCGCGAGAAGGTCGACGCCGCGGTCGCCATGCTCGGGAGCCCCGCCGGGCCGGCGCTCGGCTACACGTTCGACGTGCGCGATCAGGAGGCGGTCGCGGCCGCCCTTGGCGCCTTCGCGGCCGAGGCGGGGCCGATCGACGTGCTCGTCTCCGGCGCGGCCGGCAACTTCCCGGCGCTCGCGAATGACATCAGCGCGAACGGCTTCAAGGCGGTGGTGGATATCGACCTCGTCGGCACCTGGCACGTCATGAAGGCCGCCTACCCCCACATGCGCCGGCCGGGCAGCATCATCAACATTTCGGCGCCGCAGGCGTTCATTCCGATGGCCATGCAGGTCCACGTCTGCGCGGCCAAGGCGGGGGTCGACATGGTGACCCGCTGCCTCGCGATCGAATGGGGGGGCGAGGGTCTCCGCGTCAACGGTGTGATCCCCGGTCCGATCGACGGCACCGAGGGCATGGCACGACTCGCTCCCGACGACGCGGCCCGGGCGCGCGTGGCAAGTTCGGTGCCGATGGCGCGGCTGGGCCAGCCGGAGGACATTGCCGCCACGTGCCTCTTTCTCGGCTCGGAGGCGGCGGGTTATGTCAGCGGCGCGATTCTCCCGGCCGATGGCGGCTGGTCGCTTCGCGGCGCCCCGCTCGGCTGATGACGCGAAATCCTGGAAGGCCACGCAGATGAGTTATGAGACGATCCTTGTCGCCGAAGCCGATGGCGTCGCCACGATCACGCTGAACCGCCCGGAGGTGATGAACGGCCTGAGCTCCACGATGCGCCGCGAGCTCACCGCCGCCATTCACGACGTGGCCGGACGGGCGCGGGTCATCGTGCTGACCGGCGCCGGGCGCGGTTTCTGCTCCGGTCAGGACCTCGGCGCGGCGAGTACGATCGAAGGCCCGGAACTCGAGCGCGTACTGCGCGAGGAATACGAGCCGATGCTGAACGCGATCTACGACTGTCCGATCCCGACGATCGCCGCGGTCAATGGCGCGGCCGCCGGCGCGGGAGCCAATCTGGCGCTCGCCGCCGATGTGGTGATCGCGACCCGATCGGCGGTCTTCCTGCAGGCCTTCTCGCGGATCGGGCTGATTCCGGACGCGGGCGGCACCTACTGGCTCCCCCGGCAGGTGAGTTTCGCCCGCGCCATGGGCGCCGTGCTCTTCGCCGAGCCCGTTTCGGCCGAACAGGCCGAGGCCTGGGGCATGATCTGGCAGGCCGTCCCGGACGCCGATTTCGCCGAGACGGTCCGGGCGCGGGCCCGGCATCTGGCCAATGGCCCGACCGCGACTTACCGCCTCGCGAAAGCCGCGCTGCGCGGCGGTCTCGACAACCGGCTGGCGGAGCAGCTCGCGCTGGAGGCCCGGCTGCAGGGCCAGGCGGGCGCGACGGAGGATTTCCGCGAGGGCGTCGCCGCCTTTCTCGAGAAGCGGCCGGCGCGCTACCAGGGCCGCTGAACCGGGGCGCCGGGATCAGGGACCGGGACCAGGGACCGGTCAGGTTTTTACGAACCCGGTCCTCGGGAGAAGTTTCTGTTTCCCTTCCCCGCGCACTGCTCCACTCTCGCGGCGCACGGGCGATGGCCCGCGTCGCCGGAGCGGGCGGGAACGACTCGGAGCCGCTCCTTGAAGTCGGGCCGCGACACGAGCCGCGACACGGGCGGCGGAGCGAACGAGGACGAGAATGCCGAGCCTTTCCCACTACGCCGCCCGCGCGGGCGCGCTCTCCTTCCGGACCTCCTGCTGGATCGACGGACGGTTCGTCCCCTCCGCCTCCGGGGATAGTTTCGTCTCGATCAACCCCGCGACGGGCGCGCCCCTCGCCGAAGTCGCGCGCGAAGCGGCCGAGGATATCGACCGCGCCGTCCGAAGCGCGCGCGCGGCTTTCGCGGATGGGCGCTGGTCGCGGAGGACGCCGGGTGAGCGCAAGGAGGTCCTGATCCGCCTCGCGGCGCTCCTGCGCGAGAATCTCGAGGAATTCGCGCTTCTCGACACGCTCGACATGGGCAAGCCGATCTCCGAGACGGTGAATGTCGACGTACCGGGCGCTGCCTATTTCTTCCAGTGGCACGGCGAGGCGATCGACAAGCTCTATGACGAGATCGCGCCGACCGGCGGCCGCGATCTCGCGATGATCCGGCGGGTGCCGCTCGGCGTCATCGGCGCGGTGGTGCCGTGGAACTTTCCGCTCGACATGGCAACGTGGAAGCTCGCCCCGGCGCTCGCCACCGGAAACTCGGTCGTGCTGAAGCCCGCCGAACAATCGCCGCTCTCGGCGCTCCGTCTCGCGGAACTCGCCGCCGAGGCCGGGCTGCCCGACGGGGTCCTGAACGTGGTGCCGGGCTTCGGCGAGGACGCGGGACAGGCGCTCGGGCGCCACGCGGACGTGGATTGCCTCGTCTTCACCGGCTCGACCGCGATCGGCAAGATGTTCCAGCGCTACGCGGGCGAGTCCAACATGAAGCAGGTCTGGCTCGAGACCGGCGGCAAGAGCCCGAACCTGATCTTCGCCGACGCCGATCTCGACAAGGCCGCCGACATGGCCGCGACCGGCATCTTCTTCAACCAGGGCGAAGTCTGCTCGGCCAATTCCCGGCTTCTGGTCGAGGAGAGCATCGCCGAGGAGATGGTCGCGCGGATGAAGGCGCGGGCGGAGGCGATCCGGCCCGGCGATCCGCTCGACCCGGATACGAGGATGGGCGCGATGGTGGACAGCCACCATGCCGGGCGCGTCGCCGAATTCATCGCCTCGGGCCGCGAGGATGCCCGGCTCGTCACCGGCGGCGAGCGGCTGACGCTCGGCGGCTCCGACGCCTTCATCGAACCGACGATCTTCGCCGATGTTCCGCGCGGCGCGGTGATCGCGCGGGAGGAGATCTTCGGCCCCGTCCTCGCGATCCAGACCTTCCGCGACGCGGAGGAGGCGGTCGCGATCGCCAATGACAGCGTCTACGGGCTCGCCGCCTCGGTCTGGACCCGGGACCTCGCCCGCGCGCTCGATGTTTCCGACCAGCTCTTCGCCGGCACGGTCTCGGTCAATACCGTGGACGCGCTCTCGGCGATGACGCCCTTCGGCGGCATGAAACAGTCGGGCTTCGGCCGCGATCTCTCGATGCATTCCTTCGACAAGTATTCCGCGCTCAAAACCGTCTGGATCAAGTACTGAGGCGTTGACGGCGCGGGCGGCGCGCCGCAGCATCGGGGTGAACGACCGCCACGGCCGGGACATGCCCCTTCGCTTCACGCTGCGACAACTCGAATATTTCGTCGCCGTCGGCGAGCACGGCTCCATCGCCCAGGCGGCGGAGCGGCTCAACATCTCGTCGCCCTCGATCTCGACGGCGATCTCGCAGCTTGAGGCGGAGTTCGGGCTGCAGCTCTTCATCCGCCGTCACGCCCATGGCCTCGCGCTCACCCAAGGCGGGGCGCGGTTTCTCGACCATGCCCGCGACCTCCTGGAGCGGGCCGGGGGGCTCAACGATCTCGCGAACGACATCACCGGGACGGTGCGCGGGCCGCTCAATGTCGGCTGCCTCGTCACCTTCGCCCAGATCGTGCTGCCGAAGCTGCGCCGGGGTTTCGTTGATCGCTACCCCGAAGTCGAATTCCGGCAGTACGAGCGCGATCAGGCAGAGCTTTTCGACGCTCTCCGGGCCGCGCGGCTCGACGTCGCGCTGACCTATGATCTGAACATCCCCGCCGATCTCGAATTCCTGCCGCTGATGAGCCTGCCGCCCTTCGCGCTGCTGCCCGAGGGGCACGCGCTCGCCGGCCGGCCGAGCGTGACCCCGGAAGATCTCGCCCAGTATCCGATGGTGCTGCTCGATCTGCCGATGAGCGCGGAATATTTCCTCTCCTTCTTCCGCCAGCGCGGCATCGCGCCCCGCATCGTCGAGCGCACGCGGGATGTCGCGGTGATGCGTTCGCTGGTTGCCAACGGCTTCGGCTATTCCGTTGCGAATGCGCGGCCCCTGACGGAGCTCTCTCCGGACGGGCACAGGCTCAGCTTCGTGCCGATGGTCGGGCCGGTGCGGACGCTGAAGCTCGGCCTCCTGTTCGCGGAGGGCGCGCGCAACACCCGCACCATCGGCGCCTTCGCGGAGCACGCGCAAGCGGAGATCGCACCGGACCGCCTCGCCACCCTGCAGGTCGCCGCGCCGGACGCCGGGGACAATCCCCGGTAGATCCGGCGTTAATCCGGTGCTTCGCCGAAGCCCGGTAGCCTTAGGATCAGCCTAAGGTCAACATCTGGAACTCCTACTTTACTTGCACGCCATCCGCCTGATTCTCATCCGCGCAAAGCGGGACAAGGGCCCCGCGCCCGGGACCAGACATGCGTGATCCAGCCTATGACATCCTGTTCGAGCCGGCACGGATCGGGCCGCTGACCGCGAAGAACCGCTTCTACCAGGTGCCGCATTGCAACGGCGGCGGCTATCGCGATCCGTCGGCGGCGGCGGCGATGCGCGGGGTCAAGGCCGAGGGTGGCTGGGGCGTGATCTTCACCGAGCAGACCGAGATGCACCATACCTCGGAGATCACGCCCTTCATCGAGCTTCGCCTCTGGGACGATGCCGATATTCCGGCGCTGCGGCGCATGTCGGAGGCGATGAAGACCCATGGCGCGCTCGCCGGCATCCAGCTCGCCTATTCCGGCATCAACGGGCCGAACCTCTATACCAAGGAGGTGCCGCTCGCCCCGACCGCGCTGCCGATCCGCACCTTCACCAACGATCCGGTGCAGGCGCGGGCGATGGACAGGGCCGATATCACGAACCTTCGCCGCTGGTTCGTGGCCGCGGCGCGGCGTTCGAAGCTCGCGGGATTCGACCTGCTCTGCCTCTACGGCGCGCATGGCTTCGGGATCTTCCAGCATTTCCTCAGCCGCGCCACCAATCAGCGCACCGACGAATACGGCGGAAGCCTCGAGAACCGCGCCCGCTTCGTCAACGAGGTGGTCGCCGACATCCGCGACGCGGTCGGCGACACGATGGCGATCACGCTGCGCGTCAGCCTCGACGAGACGATCGGCGCGCTTGGCTTCTCCAACGCCGAGCTTCGCGACTTCATCGCGATGAACGCCGACCTGCCCGACCTCTGGGATCTCGCGCAGGGCACCTGGGAGGACTGCTCCGGCCCGTCGCGGTTCAAGGAGGAGGCGGCGCAGGAAGCGCTGGTGACGGGCATTCGCGAACTGACCTCGCGGCCCGTGGTGGGTGTGGGGCGGTTCACCAGCCCGGACGTGATGGCGCGGCTCGTCCGCCGGGGCGTGCTCGACTTCATCGGCTGCGCCCGGCCTTCGATCGCCGACCCGTTCCTGCCGCGCAAGATCGAGGAAGGCCGGATCGAGGACATCCGGGAATGCATCGGCTGCAACATCTGCGTCACCGGCGACATGACGATGAGCATCAGCCGATGCACGCAGAACCCGACCTTCATGGAGGAATGGCGCAAGGGCTGGCACCCCGAGCGGATGAACGGGAAGGGTGACAGCGACACGGTGCTCGTCGTCGGATCGGGACCGGCCGGGCTCGAGGCCGCGCGCGCGCTCGCCGTGCGCGGCTATGACGTGGTGGTGGCGGAGGCGGGGACGAAGATCGGCGGGCGGGTCGCGCGGGAGCGGCTGCTGCCCGGACTTTCCGCCTGGGGCCGCGTCGCCGATTACCGCGAATACCAGCTGTCGCAGCGGCCGAACGCGGAGATCTATCTCGCGAGCCGCCTCGGCGTGGAGGAGATCCTGGAGTTCGGCTTCGAGAATGTCGCGATCGCCACCGGCGCGCACTGGCGCGCGGACGGGGTGGCGCGGATGCATGTCACGCCGATGCCGATCGACCCGGCGCTCCCCGTCTTCACCCCGGACGACATCATGGACGGGCGGTATCCCGCGGGCGAGGTGGTGCTTTTCGACGACGATCATTACTACATGGGCGGCGTGATCGCCGAGCTCCTCGCCCGGCGCGGCTGTTCGGTCAGCCTCGTCACGCCCTCGGCCCATGTCTCGGACTGGACGCTCAACACGCTGGAGCAGGGCGCGATCCATCGCCGCCTCGTCGAGACCGGCGTGCGGATCGTGCTCAACACCGGCGTGGCCGCGATCCACGCCGACGGGGTCGAGACCGCCTGCGCCTATACCGGCGCCCCGGGCCGGATCGGCTGCGACGCGGCTGTGCTCGTCACGTCGCGCGTCCCGGAGGACGGGCTTCATCGCGAATTGCTGACCCGGCGGGCGGATTGGGAAGACGCGGGTATCCGGTCGGTCAGGCTGATCGGCGACGCCTGCGCGCCCGGCCCGATCGCCTGGGCGACCTATGCCGGGCACCGCTACGCGCGCGAGCTCGACATGCCCGACATCGGCGACGCGCTGCCCTTCCGCCGCGAGGTGACCGAACTTGCTTGACGAGATCCCCGGACCCCGGCCAATCGATGCCAACATACTCGAAAGCCAGCGCGAGGGACCGGGCATGACACGCGCGACAGCGGTGGATCTCGTCAATGTCTCGAAAGCCTTCGGCGCGCATCGGGCGCTCGACGAGGTCAGTTTCTCGATCCGGGAGAACGAGTTCTTCACGCTGCTCGGGCCCTCTGGCTGCGGCAAGACGACGCTGCTCCGGATGATCGCGGGATTCGAGAGCCCGGACGCCGGGTCCATCACGCTCTTCGGACAGGCGATCGACACGCTTCCCCCGCACAGGCGCCGGGTGAACACGGTCTTCCAGAGCTACGCGCTCTTCCCGCACATGACGCTCGCCCAGAACATCGCCTTCGGGCTCGAAAGCCTCGGCTGGGAGAAGAAGCGCCGCGCCGCGCGGGTGGCGGAGATGCTAGAGATGGTGCACATGACGCCCTTCGCGGCGCGCCGGCCCGACCAGCTCTCCGGAGGTCAGCGGCAGCGGATCGCGCTCGCCCGCGCGCTCGCGCCGGAGCCCGAGGTGCTGCTCCTCGACGAACCGCTCTCGGCGCTCGACCTGAAGCTCCGCCAGGCGATGCGCGACGAATTGCGGCGTATCCAGCGCGGCACCGGGATCACCTTCGTCTTCGTCACGCATGACCAAGAGGAAGCCCTCGACATGTCGGACCGGATCGCGGTCATGGGCGAGGGCCGCGTGCAGCAGATCGGCACGCCGGGCGAGATCTACGAGGAGCCCGGCAACCGCTTCGTCGCCGATTTCATCGGCGAGACGAACTTCCTCGACGCCGAGGTGATCGAGGTGCTGGGCGACCGCGCCCGGGTCCGCGCCCCCTTCGGCCTCGAACTCGTGGCGGGCCAGAAGGGCGTCGCCGGCCCCGGCCCCGCGACGATCTCGATCCGACCCGAGAAGATCGCGGTCGAGGCCGCCGGCGCGGAGCCGGTCGTGACCGTTCGGACCGAAACCGTCCAGGCCGAAACCGTCCAGGCCGAGACGGATCAGGCTGGCACGATCTTGCGCGGAACCGTGACGGCGCGGAACTACATGGGCGGATACACCCATTACACGATCGACGTGGCCGGCGTGCCGCTCCGCGTGTCGCGGCGGAACGCGGTCTCGCACAGCGAGGAGGGATTCGGGATCGGCCGCGTGGTCCGCGTCGGCATCACGCCCGGCAGCGTCCGCGTGCTGGGGCGATGAGAGGTTTCCGCTTCTGGGGCCTCGTTCCGGCCTGGGCGCTGATGCTCGGGACGCTCATCCTGCCGATCGGGATCGTCATCCTGGTGAGTTTCGCGCATCGCGGCGCCTATGGCGGGTTCGAATGGGGCTTCTCGACCGCCTCCTACCGCGAGATCCTGTTCACCGAAGGCTGGGGCGACGCGCCGGAATTCGATCCGAAGTATCTCGTCATCATCGCCCGGACGCTGGTCTTCGCCGCCGTGACGACGCTCATCTGCCTCGTGATCGCCGTCCCCGTCGCCTATGTCATCGCGAACCAGCCGGCGAGGCGGAAGGCCGCGCTCATCTATCTCGTCACCCTGCCCTTCTGGGTCTCGATGATCGTGCGGGTCTATGCCTGGCTCATCATCCTCGGCAACGACGGGCTCATCGGGCGGAGCTGGCGCGCGCTCGGCGGCGAGGGCGGGCTGCTCTTCACGCCCGGCGCGACGCTGGTCGGCATGGTCTACAGCTACGTTCCGCTCATGGTGCTGCCGGTCTTCGCCGCCATCGAGAAGCTCGACCCGGCGCTCCTCGAAGCGGGCGCCGACCTCTACGCGAGCCGGTGGCGGACGCTCCGCGAGGTGATCCTGCCGCTTACCTGGCCGGGGATCGCGGCGGGCTCGATCCTCGTCTTCGTCCCCGCGATCGGTACGGTGCTGGAACCCATGCTGCTCGGCGGCGGCCGGCAGATGACCATGGGCACACTGATCCAGACCCAGTTCGGCGGCGACCGGAACTGGCCCTTCGGCGCGGCGATCGCGCTCGTCCTCATGGCGATGGTGATGGTCGTGCTGATCCTCAACGCGCACCGCGCGCGCCGGCTGGAGGCGCGCGCATGAGCCGCGCCAACGACATCCGGCACTATCCCTGGGCGAAGCTCGTCACCGTCATCTTCTTCGTCTGGCTCTACCTGCCGATCGCGGTGGTGATCTTCTATTCCTTCAACGAGAACCGCCTCGTCAGCGTCTGGGGCGGGTTCTCAACGCGCTGGTACACCGCCGCGCTCAACAACGGCGCGCTCATCGACGCGCTGCGCGTCTCGCTCATCGTCGCGGTCATCGCCACCGCCTGCGCCACGCTGATCGCGCTGGCGGGCGCCATGGTGCTGACGCGATCGGCGGGGCTCCGGTACCGGCGGCTCTCGGAGACGGTGATCAACCTGCCGCTGCTCCTGCCCGAGATCGTCGTCGCGGTCGCGGTGCTGATCCTCTTTTCGCGGATCGGGCTCACCAACGGCATCCTGAGGCTCGCGCTCGCGCATACGACCTTCTGCGTGCCCTTCGCCTTCCTGCCGATCCGGGCCCGGCTCCAGGGCATGAGCGCGGATTACGAGGAAGCGGCGCGCGATCTCTACGCGGCGCCCTTCACCGCCTTCCGGCGCGTGACGCTGCCGCTTATCGCACCGGGCGTCTTCGCCGGGGCGATGCTCGCCTTCGTGATCTCGATGGACGATTTCATCACCTCGAGCCTGCTCAATACCGGCGGCTCGACCACCCTGCCCGTCTATATCTTCAGCCTCATCAAGCAGGGCACGACGCCCGAACTCAATGCGATCTCCACCCTTCTGATCCTGGCCTCGCTCATCATCGCCACCGTCGCCTTCGCCGTCTCGGCGCGCGCGATGCGCCGCGACCGGCGCGACGGCCCGACCTCTCCCGGCAACAAGGAGCGACCAAGATGAAACACACGACCGCCGGAGCGATCCTCCCTCTCGCACTTGCCGCCGCTCTCGCCACCGCGATCGCGGGTCCCGCCGCGGCGCAGGGGACCCTCAACATCTACGCCTGGTCGGATTCCATCGCGCCGGACCTCATCGCGAAGTTCGAGGGCGAGACCGGGATCAAGGTCAATCTCGACGGGTTCAACTCGAACGAGGACGCGCTGACCAAGCTGCAGGCCGGCAATTCCGGCTATGACATCGTGACCCCGTCGCAGCATTTCGTGAAGATCATGGCCGACCAGGGGCTGCTCGAAGACATCGGCGCGAACGAGATGGACGCCTTCGCTCAGGTCGAGGACAAGTGGAAGAACCCCTGGTGGGACCCGGACAGCGCCTATTCGATCCCCCTCGCCTATGGCACCGCCGGCTTTACCGTGAACCGCGACGTCTATCAGGGGCCGGTCGACAGCTGGGCGATCTTCTTCCAGCCCCCCGAGGAGCTCAAGGGCAAGCTCGCCTCGCTCTCCTACCCCGACGAGGTGATCGGCGGGGCCGAGCTCTTCCTCGGCGTGCCGTTCTGCTCGGACGACAAGGCGGAGATGAAGCGGGTGCTCGACTGGCCTGCCCCCATTGGGTGGCCCGGTTCAGATCTAATGCATGGTCGGCTTCGCGGCCATGGTTGAAGTGGTCGGCGTCTCCGGCCAGAGCACGGCGGCCGGCGCGGGCGGCTT
>NZ_JBKQWU010000082.1:0-4513 GCF_047275745.1 Amaricoccus sp. W119
CCCTGTCCCTCCTGCGTTCAATGCAGAAGGGAAATAGGTGGCCGGATTTTACTCCGCCCGCGGCCGGACTATCCCGCCGCTACCGTGGCCGGTTTTTGCACCGCCGCTCTCACGTCGACCAGCATGTCGGCGCGGCGGGACATGAGCGCGAGCCGGGTCTCGTCGTTCGAAGGCAGCCGCAGGATCGTCGCGTTCTCGACCGCCGCCGTGATTGCCTTGTCCTGAGCGGTGCCCGACATCACGGCGAGGGTGGTGCCGGGCTGGTCGATATCGGCGACCGAGACCGGATCGGCCGGGATCTTCGGGTTCGCCTGATTGTAGACGAGCGAGATCTGGTACTCCATCGCCGGGACCGAGAACTGCACGGCCATGGCACGGAGCGGAGTCCGGTTCAGCGCCAGCGACATGTCCCAGCGCCCGGCCTGCAGCCCCGCGACGAGATTGTCCCAGGTCGTGTCCACGAACTCGGGTTTGACCTCGAGCACATCGGCGAACTCGCGGCAGAGTTCGGCGAAGAAGCCGGAATATTCGCCCGTCGCCGGGTCGCGCATCACGTAGGGCGGGGCGACGGCGGCGCCGCAGCGCAGCACGCCATTGGACTGGACGGTCTGCCAGTAGCTCGCGCCGTCTTGCGCCTGCGCGGCACCGGCGATGAGGCCCGCCGCGAGGGCGGCGGCGGCGATCTTGGTCAGCATCATTCGACGGGTCTCCCCCTGTTGGAGCTTGCTCGGGTGCGGCCCGAGCCATTCGCGGAGCGCGGGGCAGCCATGCGCTCACTGGGGCTTTCGTACACACACAGTGCCGACACGTCAATTAGAAAATATTCCGTGTCGACACGATTTCCGCTCGGTGCTAGGATTCCGGACAGAGCGGTGCCCAGTGGAGGGCGCCCGATGGAGACACCCGGTGGAGGCAGAGCATGGAATCCGGAATTGAACCGCGACGGGCGAAGGGGACAGGCTGGAAATTCGCCTACGAAACCCTGCGCGACGAGATCCTCGCGCTCGCCCTCAAGCCGGGACAGCTTCTCGACGAGACCACGCTCGCCGACCGGTTCAACATGTCGCGCTCACCCGTGCGCGAGGCCCTGATCCGGCTCGCCGGCGACGAACTGGTGGTGACGCTCTCGAACCGTTCGACGATCGTCGCGCCGATCGACATCGTGAGCTTTCCGAAATACGTCGAGGCACTCGACATCGCGCAGCGCATGAACACGCGCCTCGCGGCGGAACTCCGCGGCGAGGCCGACATCAAGGCCATCGCAAGACGGCAGAAGGAATTCGAGGCGGCGGTGCGCGGCGGCGATCATCTCGCGATGTCCGGCGCCAACAAGGCCTTCCACATGGCGATCGCCGCGGCCGGGAAGAATCCCTACCTCGCGGGCTTCTACGACCGGCTTCTCGACCAGGGCCGGCGGATGCTGCACCTGCATTTCGACTATCTCGAGAGGACCCCCGAAGGCTATCTCCTCACCGATGAACACGCGGAGATGCTGGAGGCGATCCGCGACCGGGACGTGCGGCGAGCCGACGCGCTCGCCCACGCGCACACCCGCCAGTTTCGCGACAATTTCCTCGATTTCCTCAAGGAGAACCACGCGGGAGACGTTTCTCTCGACGCGCCCGAGGTGGCTGCGTGAGGGCCCGGCAGGCCACCGCCCGCGCCCTCCCGGGCGAGGACCGTTCCCGATCCCGCGCCGTCTCCGGCGCCGGGTAAACCCTCGTCGCCTTCGAGCAAGTCAGTGGCGCGGCGGAATGGCGCGCGCCCCTTGACGGTTCCCGGAGGTTTCGACAACCGCGCCGACAGGTTCCCATCGTCGACGTTTCGCGGCGCCCCGATCAGCGCCGCGGCCATACCGACAAGGCCTCGGGCGCGCGGGACGGATTTGCCCGCGAGCCGGCTCGCCCTTTCGGTCGCATCAGCGCAGCCGGAGGCCCTCTTCGTCGAAGAGGAACGCGGCTTCGGGGCGGAAGCTCGCGGTGATGGTCTGGCCCGCTTCGACGTGGCGGGAATCCTGAGCCTTGATGATCAGCCGGACGCCCGCGCCGCCATGCGCGTAGATGTAGGATTCGCCGCCCAGATGTTCGACGAGATCGGTTTCGAGCGACAGTCGGGCGGGGCCGTCCCCGGGGCCGTCCTCGGTGACGTGTTCGGCGAAATGTTCGGGGCGGACCCCCACGGTGACGGGCGTGCCGACGCCGGGCAGCGGGCCGCCCAGGGCCTTGCGGAACGGCGCCGCGTCGATCCGGTCGAGGGTCACCGTCACGCCCCCGTCGCCCGCCTCCGTGACCCTGCCCGCGAGCAGGTTCATCTTCGGGCTGCCGATGAAACCCGCGATGAAGGCGTTGTCGGGATCGTCATAGAGCGCGAGCGGCGAGCCGACCTGCTCGATCCGTCCCGCGCGCAGCACGACGATCTTGTCGGCGAGCGTCATCGCCTCGACCTGATCATGCGTGACATAGACGATCGTGGCGCCGAGTTCCTTGTGGAGCCGGGCGATCTCGACGCGCATGTTGACGCGAAGCTCCGCGTCGAGATTCGAGAGCGGCTCGTCGAAGAGGAATACGTCGGGCTTGCGGACGATGGCCCGGCCGATCGCGACGCGCTGCCGCTGCCCGCCCGAGAGCGCCTTCGGCTTGCGGTCGAGCAGGTGGTCGAGTTCCAGCACCTTCGCGGCGGCCGTCACCTCCCGCTCGATCTCCGCCTTGGGCCGCTTGGCGAAGCGGAGCCCGAAGCCCATGTTCTCGGCCACCGTCAGGTGCGGATAGAGCGCGTAGCTCTGGAACACCATCGCCACGCCGCGTTTCGACGGATCGACGTCGTTCATCGTCCGCCCGCCGATCGAGAGCGCGCCCGACGAGATGTCCTCGAGCCCCGCGATCATGCGCAGGAGCGTCGACTTCCCGCAGCCCGAGGGGCCGACGAAGACGCAGAATTCGCCCGGCTTCACGTCGAGGTTCACGTCATGGATCACCTGCGCCTCGCCGTAGCGCTTGTTCACATCGATGAGTTCCAGTCCCGGCATCCTATCCTCCCTCGCTGATGGGGGGCGCGGCTCCGCGCGAGCCGCGCCCCGGTCTTCAGGGTGTTTCTCAGGCCGCCTTCCCGACGCGGCGCAGGGTCTCGGGAATGAAATCGCCATGCGCGTCGAGCAGGTCGTCGACGAGCTTCGCGATCTGGGCGGTGTCGAGCTCGGCCGCGGTATGCGGGTCGAGCAGCGCCGCGTGCAGCACATGGTCGCGCCGCCCGGTCAGCACCGCCTCGACGGTCAGCTTCTGCACGTTGACCTGCGTCTGCATGAGCGCCGCGAGCTGCATCGGGATCTCGCCGACCCGGGTCGGGGTCACGCCCTGACGATCGACGAGGCACGGTACCTCGACGCAGCAATCGGCCGGAAGGTTAGAGATCGCGCCGTCGTTCATCACATTGCCGTAGACGACGCGCGGCTGGCCGGTTTCCATCGAATGGATGATCTCGGAGCCGTATTCGACCGAGCGCCGGACCTTGATCGGCTTCGACGGGTCCTTCAACTCGGCCGACTGCCCCTCCCAATGCGCGATCTGCGCTTCGCAGCGGCGCGGATATTCGTCGAGCGGGATGTTGAACTTCTCGATCAGGTCCGGACGGCCCTGCTTGATGTACCAGGGCACGTATTCGGCGAAATGCTCGGAGCTCTCGGTGACGAAATGGCCGAAGTTCTTGTAGACATCGTAGCGCACGCGATTGAAGTCGGGAATCCGGTCCTCGGCGATCACCTTGTCGATGAGCGGATAGAGATCCTGCCCGTCGCGTTCGAACTTCAGGTAGAAGGCGACGTGGTTCACGCCCGCGACGAGGTAGTCGATCTCCTCGACCGGCACGCCGATATCGGCCGCGAGCTCGCCCGCCGTGTGGCGCACCGAATGGCAGAGGCCCACGGTGCGGATCTTCGTCGCGCGGTTGAGGCCGAGGCAGTTCATCGCCATCGGGTTGACGTAGTTGAGATGCATCACATCGGGGCAGAGCCGCTCCATGTCGCGCGCCATGTCGATCAGCACCGGAATGGTGCGGATGGCGCGCATGATGCCGCCGATGCCGAGCGTGTCGGCGATGGTCTGGTCGAGGCCCGCGCGCTTGGGCAGGTCGAAATCGGTCGTCGTGCCGGGCCGGTAGCCCGCGACCTGGATCATGTTGATCGCGTAATCGGCGCCGTCGAGCGCGCGCGCCCGGTCGGTCACAGCCTCGATCGTCGCATGGGTGCCGAGCGCCTGGTTGATGCGGCGCGCGACGATCTCGGATTCCGCGAGCCGCTTCTCGTTGATGTCGAAGAGGCACAGGCGGGCGTGGGCGAGCTCCGGATAGCTCAGCAGGTCGCCGATGAGGTTCTTGGCGAAGACGGTGCTGCCCGCGCCGATGAAGGTGATCTTGGGGGTGCGCATGGGGATACTCCCTGGTGCTCGGGTGAAGGGTTGGCGCGCCGCGATCGCGGCGGCGCGCGTCGTTTCGGGGCGGCTCAGAAGAGCGCGTCGATCTC
>NZ_JBKQWU010000082.1:4540-10253 GCF_047275745.1 Amaricoccus sp. W119
GTGATCTTGGGGGTGCGCATGGGGATACTCCCTGGTGCTCGGGTGAAGGGTTGGCGCGCCGCGATCGCGGCGGCGCGCGTCGTTTCGGGGCGGCTCAGAAGAGCGCGTCGATCTCGTCGCTGGCGTCCTTGAGAAGATCCGCCGGCTCGCCCTCGTTCAGCATGATGAGTTCGAGCGTGTTCGACATGATCTTCGTGATCTGGGCCGGGTTCTCGGTGATCGGGAAGGCGAAGGTCGTCTCGGGTGTCGCGAGATCGGTGAAGGCCGAGACGTCGACGCCATTGGCCTCGTGCGTCGCGATCGCCTCCGGCACCGCGTTCGAACGCGCCGGAAAGACGATGGCGGATTTGCCGACGATGGTCTGGCACTCCTCGGAGCCGAGGAACTTGACCCACTCCCAGGCTTCCGCCTGGTTGTCGGACCCCGACCAGATCGAATCCGCCAGCCCGTTGAACATGCTGCGCCGTCCTTCCGGCCCCGCCGGGACCGGGGCGAAGCCGACCTCGAAGGGCGCGTTGTCGCGGTACCAGTTGATCATCCACGAGCCGTGGACGTTCATCGCGCCCATGCGGGAGACGAAGAGCGTCGAGGCGCCGAGCTTGCCGGTCATCGTCCGTTTCGGCGCGTAGCCCGGACCATAGGCGAGATCCTGAAGCCAGTTCAGCGTCTCCGCGAGCCGGGGATCGTCGACGTGGTAGTCGCGCGCCCAAGGCCCGTCGATGAAGCTGAACCCGGTCGAGGCTGAGAGATAGCTCCATTCGGACTGGCCGAAGGGGCTGTTCGCCACCGGCTCGTAGAGCAGGCCGAAGCTTGCGATCCGGTCGGGGTTGAAGCCTTCCTCGTCGCCCCGCACGCCGTTCTTGTCGAGGGTGAGCCGCGCGATCACCTTCTCGTAGCTCCCGCCGTCGCGCGGGTTCCACGTGAGTTCGCGCATGTCCGCCTCGGTCAGCCCCGCCTCCGCGACCATCTCCTTGTTGTAGACGATCGCGACGGTGTCCCAGTCCTTCGGCATCCCGTAGCGGGCGCCGTCCCGCGACCAGTTCTCCGCGAGACCGGGCATGAAGCCCGCCATGTCGTAGCCGTCCCGTTCGATCAGCGGCGCGAGATCGACGAGGATGTCGTTCTCGATGAAATCGGGAAAGCGGCTCAGGTGATCGACGAAGACATCCGGGGCGTCGCCGGAGATGAACCCGGTCAGCAGCGTCGTCCAGTAGCTGCCCCAGTCGAACTGCGAGATGTCGATCCGGATCTCCGGATTCCGCGCCTCGAAGAGATCGGCGCATTGCTGGTAGACGGGGACCTGGCGGCCGTCCCACATCCAGTATTCGACCTCTCCCGCCACGGCGGGCGGCGCGGTGAGCGCGGTTCCGGCGAGGATCAGGGCGATGAGTTTCTTCATGTCGGTATCTCCCCCTTGGGCGGTTTCGGTCCGTCGGGCGGTCATTTCATGCCGCTCGTCTGCAGGGATTCGACGATGCGGCGACCGAAGAAGACGAGCAGGAAGAGGATCGGGATGATCGACAGCATCACCGCCGCCATCAGTCCGCTCCAGTCGGGGTTGCCCTGGCCGGTCTGGTTCTGGAATTCGGCCAGCGCCACGGCCATCACCTGGACGTTTTCGTCGCGGCCGACGAGGAAGGGCCAGAAGAAGTCGTTCCACGCCTGGATCGAGAGCAGGATCGCGAGCGTCGCCATCGGCCCCTTCTGCAGCGGCAGCGCGATGTGCCAGTAGATCTGGAACCAGTTCAGCCCGTCGAGCCGCGCCGCCTCCTCGAGCTCCCTCGGCGAGGAGATGAAGAACTGGCGCAGGAAGAAGACCGCGAAGGGCAGCATCAGGACGTTCGGCGCCACCATGCCCGCGAAGGTGTTGACGAGCCCCAGTTCCCGGATCAGCACGAAATTCGGGATGAAGAGCACGATCGACGGGATCATGGTCGCGGCGATGAAGCTCATGAAGATCGCCTCGCGGCCCGGAAACCGCAGCCGGGCGAAGGCGAAGGCGGCGAGCGACGAGAAGAAGAGCTGTCCGCCGACGAGCAGGCCCGTGTAGATGACGCTGTTGCGAAGCGCGAGCAGGAAGTTGATCGGCGAGGCCGCGACGCTCGCGAGTTCGATCTCCGTCGGCAGCCCGAGCACCCGGCGGAAGTTCGCGAAGGTGATGTCCGGCGCGAAGAGCCGCGAGGCGGAGAGGAACACCTCGCTCGGCTCGGTGAGGGCGGTCTTGAGGCTGATCCAGATCGGGAGCAGCGAGACGAAGCAGATGACGGCGAGCGCGGCGTAGCCGGCGGCGCGGCCCGGGTCGAGTTTCATCGAAGGCATGGGTTCCCCTCCCTCAGGCCAGATCGGACTGGTCGGCGCGCAGGAAGCGCAGTTGCGCGAGGGTGACGCCGATCAGCGCGACGAAGAGCACCATCGACATCGCCGAGGCATAGCCCATGCCGCCAAGCTGGAACGCGTGTTCGTAGATGTACCAGAGGATCGCGCGGGTCGAGCCGGCGGGTCCGCCCTGGGTCGTGACCGCGATCACGTCGAAGACCTGGAAGGAGCCGATGACGCTGGTGACGAGCACGAAGACCAGGACCGGGCGCAGCAGCGGCAGGGTGATGAGCCGGAACATGGCGAATTCGCTCGCCCCGTCGAGCCGGGCGGCCTCGTAGAGATCCTTCGGGATCGACTGCAGCCCGGCGTAGAAGAGCAGCGCCGTGAAGCCCACGTGGCGCCAGACCGAGATGCCGGCGAGCGAGACGACCGCCTGATCCGGCGAGGCCATGAAGGTCTGCGGCGGCAGCCCGATCAGCGTCAGGAAATTGTTGGTGATGCCGATCAGCGGATCGAGCATGAGCATCCAGACGAGGCCCGCGACCACGTTCGAGATGAGATAGGGCGCGATGATGACCGCGCGGAGCCAGACCGATTTCGCGAGCCGGTCCGCGAGAACCGCGATCAGGAGGCCGAGCAGGGTCTGCACGGGGATGTTCCAGGCCACATAGGCCAGCGTGATGCGCAGCGACTCCCAGAAGGTGCCGTCCGCGAAGAGCCGCGCGTAGTTCTCGAAGCCGACCCATTCGGCGGGACGCATCAGGTTCCAGTCCGTGAGGCTGATCTGGAGCGCCCGGATCGTCGGGAAGGCGAAGAAGAGCAGGAGCCCCGCGAGCGCGGGCGCGATGAAGAGATAGCCGGTCATCGCCTCGCGCCACCGCGTGGACAGGCTGGCGGTGCGCGGCGGGCCGGCGGCGATGGTCTTCGATGCCATTGACATCGGCTCCCTCCCTTGGCGAATGCTCCGTTCCAGAGCTGATAACACGTGTCAGTTTGCAGGTTTGGGTTACTGACACGTGTTAGTACCTAGCAGCGCCACTCGGGCTTGTCAACGGATTCGGCCAGGGTTACACGTGTTATCGTGAAGTGGAAGGCGGAGGGAGTGTCGAGTCACATGGCGGGCAAGGTGACCAGTCATGATGTCGCGCGCAGGGCAGGGGTATCGCGCGCGACGGTTTCCTTCGTGATGAACCGCTCGAACGCGGTCACCATCGGCGAGGAAACCCGGCGAAGGGTTCTCGCCGCCGCCGAGGAACTCGGCTACCGGCCGAATTCGGCCGCGCGGATGCTGAAAAGCGGCGCGACCCGCACCATCGGGCTCATCATCGCCGACGCAGGGATTTCCCGTTTCGACGGGCTCATCCCGATCCTGTTCTGGAGCATCGGCCGATCGGCGCGGGCGGCGGGCTACGATCTCCTGCTCGAAAGCCCGGACCCGGCGGAGAAGGGCAATCCCTATACCGCGCTGGTGGAATCGCGGCGCATCGACGGCCTTCTGGTCCAGGGCCCGCGCAGCAACGATACCGCGCTCTTCGAACTCATCGAAAGCGATTTCCCGACCGTGATCATCGGCACGGCGGGCCATCCAGGCCAGTACGCGGTGAATATCGCCGGGCGAAGCAGTCTTCAGGAAGCCGTCTCCCGGCTGATCGGGCTGGGCCACCGGCGGTTCGGCTACGTGGCCTTTTCGGGCCCCGGCTACGTCGCGACGGAGCGGCGGATCCACGCCATCCGCGAGACCCTCGCCGGAGCCGGCCTGGAGCTGCCCGACACCGCGATCCGCCACGGCGATTTCAGCGCGGAAAGCGGCTATCTCGCCGGCCTCGCGCTGCTCGACGCCATGCCGGACCGGACGGCGATCCTCGCCGGGAACGACACCATCGCGCTCGGCCTGCTGTCGGCGCTGTCGGAACGCGGCCTCTCCGTCCCGGAGGACGTCTCCGTGGTCGGTTTCGACGATCTTCCCTTCGCGGG
This sequence comes from Amaricoccus sp. W119, assembly GCF_047275745.1. Taxonomy (NCBI): domain Bacteria; kingdom Pseudomonadati; phylum Pseudomonadota; class Alphaproteobacteria; order Rhodobacterales; family Paracoccaceae; genus Amaricoccus; species Amaricoccus sp. W119. Next base: position 8,834 of record NZ_JBKQWU010000082.1, read on the forward strand.
CTTCCTGAAACCGCCGCTTTCGACGATCCGCGTCGATGCCGACTGGCAGGGCCAGGCCGCCGCCGACCTGCTGCTCGGCCGCCTTGGACACGGCGATCCCGCCGAGCGCCGTCTTGTCAGACCCGCGCCCCTCATCTGGCGTGCCTCCGCGGGCCCTCCGCCAAAGTGAACCGCCGGGGGGCGCGGCCATCACTGGCGCGCTCGACGCCCGCGTCGGGACGGCCGCGGTTCGCCACAGCTTGTTCCGGCGCCTGGATGCGAGGGCATGAGCATTTTACGATTTGATTTCAGTGCTCCGGGTGAAATCAAAGTGTGACGGTGATCAAAGGTTGCAATATTTTGTACGTACGGTACGTATGAATAGTATCCGCGCGATTCCCGGAGCCGTCGCCGATCCGAACGAATAGAGGGGGGACCCATGGCCAAGCATTTCATGAACTCGGTCGAAACCATCGTCGACGATGCGATCGACGGGCTGCTGCGCGGCGGTGGCGCGGGGCTCGCCCGGCTCGACGCGCCGGCCGGCATCCGTGTCGTGCTGCGCGATCCGGTGCCGGGCGACCGCGTCGCGCTGATCTCGGGCGGCGGCTCGGGCCATGAGCCGGCCCATGCCGGTTTCGTGGGCGAGGGGATGCTCACGGCCGCGGTCTGCGGCGACATCTTCGCCTCGCCACCCGTCGAGGCGGTGCTGGCGGCGATCCGCGCGGTGACCGGGCCGAAGGGCTGTCTTCTCATCGTGAAGAACTACACCGGCGACCGGCTGAACTTCGGCCTCGCGGCCGAACATGCGCGCGCGGAGGGTCTCGCGGTCGAGATGGTGCTCGTCGCCGATGACATCGCGCTGCCGGAGGCGGTCCAGGCGCGGGGGCTCGCGGGGACGCTTTTCGTCCACAAGATCGCCGGCGCGGCGGCGGAGGCGGGCGAGGACCTCGAAACCGTCGCGGCTCTCGCCCGCCGGGTCGCGGGGGCGGCGAAGACGATCAGCCTGTCGCTCACGAGTTGCGCGATCCCCGGTCAGGACAGCCCCGACAGGATCACGGCGCGGGAGGCTGAGTTCGGCCTCGGCATCCACGGCGAACCGGGCGCCGAGACCGTGCCGATGGCGAGCGCCCGGGAGATGATGCGCCCGCTGACCGACCGGTTGAGCGACGCGCTCGGCGATACGGGCGACCTCGCCCTGATGATCAACACGCTGGGCGGCGTGCCGCCGATCGAGGCGCAGGTCGTGGCGCAGGCGGTGCTCTCGGGCGAGATCGGAGAGCGGGTCGCGCTCGCGATCGGCCCGGCGCCCTTGATGACCTCGCTCGACATGCGCGGCGTCTCGCTGAGCGCGCTGCCGCTCGACGCGGATCTGCGACGACTGCTCGAGGCGCCGGCCGGCCCCGCCGCCTGGATGCGCCCGTGCGCGGTGGTGGCGCCG
>NZ_JBKQWU010000083.1:0-10131 GCF_047275745.1 Amaricoccus sp. W119
TCCATCATAGGCTTGGTCATCGGGGGCATGCCTCGGTTCAGGTTGGCGGTTGCGACCCGACCCTACCGAGAAACCCGATGACCGCCTCAGCTACACCACCCCGCGGGACACGATCACCGGGTTGCTCCCAACGTGCAGCTAGCGACGACTCCTACCTACACCACGCCGACCTATTTTACTCCCATGACCACGTCCTGCTACGGTGGAATTTGCACGACCACGGGCGGTCAGATTCAGGGCGGGCAAACCTACGGTGGCGACACCTACAGCTATGATGCCAATTCGCAACTACGCGAGAGCGCCGTTGAGCAATGCATGATGCGCAAGGGATACCAGCTCATTCCGAGCAGAATGTGTACGGCGTCCGAGGCTCAAGTAGCCCCCATCGTATCGTCATCTGCCATGATCGTACGACCTTCGGGACCATTCTGCGTTGCCCAATCGAGCAGCGGTTATGGCGTTCCGCTCAGCGTGGTCGCCCGGTAGGTTCAAGCGACGGAGACAACTGGCAGAATAGAAAAGGCCGCCCCACCGGACGGCCCTTCCCCAAAACCTTCGCAAGAACCGAAATCAGTTCTTCGCGTAGAACTCGACGACGAGGTTCGGTTCCATCATCACCGGGTACGGCACGTCCGAGAGCGCCGGGGTGCGGACGAACTCGGCCGTCATCTTCGAGTGATCGACGTTGAGATATTCCGGCGTGTCGCGCTCGGGCGAGCCGGCGGCTTCCAGCACGATGGCGAGCTGGCGCGATTTGTCGCGGAGCGAGACGACATCGCCTTCCTTCACCTGGTAGGAGGCGATGTTGACGCGGCGGCCGTTCACCTGCACGTGGCCGTGGTTCACGAACTGGCGGGCGGCGAAAACGGTCGGCACGAACTTCGCGCGGTAGACGACCGCGTCGAGCCGGCGCTCCAGCAGGCCGATCAGGTTCTCGGAAGTGTCGCCGCGCAGACGGTTGGCCTCGGCGTAGACGCGGCGGAACTGCTTCTCGGTCAGGTCGCCGTAATAGCCCTTCAGCTTCTGCTTCGCGCGAAGCTGGGTGCCGAAGTCCGACATCTTGGTCTTGCGGCGCTGGCCGTGCTGGCCGGGGCCGTATTCGCGCTTGTTCACCGGGGACTTCGGACGGCCCCAGATGTTCTCGCCCATGCGGCGGTCAAGCTTGTATTTCGCACTCGTGCGTTTGGTCACGACGGTTTCCTATCAGTCACAAATATGGGCGGCGTTCTCCTTTGCCGAAGGTTGCCCTCCGCCGACAGGCTTCCCCTTGCGGGGTCCGCGAACGCCAGTCATTCCCTCCGCCCCAACGGACGGCGAGCGGCGCCGTTCTAGCGATCGCGCGGCGGATGTCAATGCCGGAGCGCCGGAAGCCGTGTCGCGGGGCTTGTCGGCGAGCCTCATACGCCTGGCAGCGGGCGAAGCGCCAGGTCGCCGAGATCGCGGCCGAGGGCTGCGAGGAAGCCGGCGACGGCCGGGGCGAGGACCTCGAAATGGGTCTCGCCCTCGAAGACGCGCACGCGGCCGATCTGCTCGCGGCGCGCGCCGCCGAGGCGACAGATGAGCGGCAGGAGCCGGCGGACCTCGCCCCGCCCGCCGGCGCCCCGGTTGAGGCTGAACCAGACCGGGCCGTCCGGCACGGCCTCGGCGGGGGCGGCGGCGAAGCTCGGTCGCGCGGCGTACCAGCCGCGGGCGAGCGCGCGCGCGAGACGGTCGGCCCCGAGGGCGCGGAGCATGGCGAGCGCCATTTCATCCGCCTCCGCGCCCGACCCGGACGGCCCGGCGAAGCCCGCCCCGGGCTCGGCGAAGCCGGGCGGTGCGTCGAGGCTCGCCATGAGCCGGTCGCGCTCGCAGGCCGCGACCTCGGCGGCGCCGGGCTCTCCCCGCCAGAAGATGCGTAAGCCGGCGCGGCGGAACAGCATCTCGACCCGGCGCCGCTCGGCCGGTGTGACGAGAAAGACGACGCGCCCGCCCCGCCCCGCCCGCCCCGTGCGCCCGGAGCGGTGCACGAGCGATTCATGCGAGAGCGGCGCATCGGCGTGGATCACGAGATCGAGCCCCGGCAGATCGAGACCGCGCGACGCGAGATCGGTCGCGACACAGACCCGCGCCCGCCCGGAGCGGAACGCCGCGATCGCGGCGTCGCGCACGTCCTGACCGAGATCCCCCGAGAGCGCCACCGCGCGGAAGCCCCGGTTCGCGAGATGCTCCGTCAGCGGCGCCACCCCGTCGCGGCGCGCGCGGAAGACCAGCGCGCGGGCCGGATCGGCGAGACAGATCAGGTTACCCGCGACGCGATCCCGATCGCCCGGAGCCACGGCGATCCCCTCATAGGTCACCGGCGCGCGGATACGATCGTGGATCAGCAGGCGGAGCGCGTCGCGCTGATAGGCCGCCGCGAGCGCCTCCACCCCCGGCGTCATCGTGGCGGAGAACATGAGCCGCCGCCCCGGCGGCAGCGCGGCGACGATCCGGTCGAGCTCCTCGCGAAAGCCGCGGGCGAGAAGCTCGTCCGCCTCGTCGAGCACGAGGGTCGTGATCGCGCGGGGATCGAGCGTGCCCCGGCGCAGATGCGCGAGCAGCCGGCCCGGGGTCGCGACCACGAGATCCGCGCCGCGCCTGAGCCCCGCCACCTCCTCGGCCGGGTCGGTCCCCCCGGCGCAGAGCGCGATGCGGGTGCCGAGCCCGGCGTAGAGCCAGCCGAATTCGTCGCGCGCCTGCGAGGCGAGCTCCCGCGTCGGCGCGAGCCCGATCGCGACGGTCTTGCCCGAGCCCGTCGCGGCCGATGCGAGAAGATCCCGCCCGGGATCGGGAAGGTCGCGCACGGCCGCCTGAACGTCGGTCAACTCGTGGATCCCGCGCGCGCCAAGTGCGGCGGCGAGCAGGGAGGGAACGCCTTCCAAACCGATCATCGTCACTCATTGAATGCGAGGCGCGACCTCGATCCGGCGGAGCGCGGAGCGGCGGGGTCCATGGCGAGCCCCGGGGAAGCGCGGTGAACGCGGGGCCGCCAGATGCTGGCTTCGGCCCGGACGTCTGGTCGCGGGATCGCCCGCCGGCAACTTGCCAGCGGACGAAGTTCAGCATATAGCGGGCCGCGATTTCCAACTCATGAACGGACTGGCTCCATGCCCAAGATCAACGGCAACGAAATCCGGCCGGGCTATATCCTCGAACACGACGGCGGGCTCTGGGTGGCGGTCAAGGTCGCGCATGTGAAGCCCGGCAAGGGCGGCGCCTTCGCCCAGGTCGAGATGAAGAACATCCGCGACGGCCGCAAGCTCAACGAACGCTTCCGCTCGGCCGACAAGGTGGAGCGCGTGCGCCTCGAACAGAAGGACCAGCAGTTCCTCTACGAGTCGGACGACCTCCTGCACTTCATGGATACCGAGACCTTCGAGCAGGTGACGATCCCGGCCGACATCTTCGGCGACCGCCGGCCCTTCCTGCAGGACGGGATGACGATCGTCGTCGAATACTACGAGGAAGAGGCGCTGAACGCGCAGTTGCCCGACAAGGTGACCTGCACCGTCTCCGAGACCGAGCCGGCGGTGAAGGGCCAGACGGCGGCCAACAGCTTCAAGCCCGCGATCCTCGACAATGGCGTGCGGATCATGATCCCGCCCTTCGTCGGCGAGGGTGAGGCGGTGATCGTCTCGACCGAGACCATGGAATACGTCGAGCGCGCCTGAGGGGCGCGTGCGGCCCGCCCGCCTGAGCGGGCCGTGACTGGCGGTCCGGCTCAGCCGGGATCGGTTGAGGACGGGCCGATGCGGTCCGCGAATTCCTCGAAGACCCGGGCGTAGACCGGCTGCTTGAACGGAACGATGCGCTCCACGACATCCTCGGGGCGCATCCAGGCCCAGGAGCCGAACTCGGGATGCGGCTGGTCGATCCGCACCTCCTCATCCGCGCCATGGAACCGGAACAGCGCCCAGATCTGGCGCTGGCCGCGATACCGGCCCTTCCAGAGCTTGCCGAGCAGATGTGGCGGCAGGTCGTAGGTCAGCCAGTCGGCGGTCTGGCAGATGAATTCCACCGAAGCCGCCTGAACACCCGTTTCCTCGCCAAGCTCGCGCAGCGCCGCCTCCAGCGGCGCCTCGCCCTCGTCGATCCCGCCTTGCGGCATCTGCCAGGCGTCCGGCGTATCGAGCCGCTGGCCCGCGAAGACCAGGCCCTCGCAGTTCATCAGCACCACGCCGACACAGGGCCGGTAGGGGAGCGTTCCGGGGTCGATCGCGTCTCCCTGCCCCCCGGCGCGGTCTTGCCCGATCATCAGTTCTCCGCGCGCAGGTAGGAGATGCCGCGCAGCATGTCGACGCCGTAGCTCAGCTGATAGTCCTCGGCGCGGAGCTTGGCGGTCTCTTCCTGATGCTTCTTCGCGGCTTCGAGCTGCTTCTGCTCGTCCTCGGTCAACGAATCGTTCGAGAGCGCGCCGCGCAGATCCGCCTCGGAGCGCAGCTGCAGGCCGGGCGGCGTCTCCTCCGGCTCGGCCGGTTCCGAACCCGGAGCGGGCTGCTCGACGACGATGTCGGGCGCGATGCCGAGCGCCTGGATCGAGCGTCCCGACGGCGTGTAGTAGCGCGCCGTGGTGAGCCTGAGCGCGCCATCGTCCTGCACCGGCATGATGGTCTGCACCGAACCCTTGCCGAAGCTTTGCGTGCCGAGGATCACCGCTCGCCTGTGGTCCTGCAACGCGCCCGCCACGATCTCGGAGGCGCTGGCCGAGCCGCCGTTGATCAGCACCACCATCGGCTTGCCCTCGGCAAGATCGCCCGGCTTCGCATTGTAGCGTTCGCTGTCGCGCGGATCGCGGCCCCGGGTCGAGACGATCTCGCCCGATTCGAGGAAGGCATCCACGACCGAGATCGCCTGATTGAGCAATCCGCCCGGGTCGTTGCGGAGGTCGAGAACGAAGCCCGTCACATTGTCCATCCCGCCCGCGGCCTCGACCTGCTCGCCGAGCTGCCGTTCCAGGTTCGGGAAGGTCTGCTCGTTGAAGGTCGAGACGCGCAGCACGACGACATCGTCGATGAGCTGGCTCTTGACGGCGGAGACGGTGATCGTCTCGCGCGTGAGTTCCACGTCGAACGGGTCGGGCGTGCCCTCGCGCTGGATCGTGATCGTGATCTCCGATCCGACCGGCCCGCGCATCATGTCGACCGCTTCGTTGAGATTGAGCCCGACCACGCTCTCGCCATTGACCTGGGTGATGAGATCGCCCGGCTTGATCCCGGCCCGGTCGGCCGGGGTGTCCTCGATCGGCGACACCACCTTGACGATGCCGTTCTCCTGCGTCACCTCGATGCCGAGCCCGCCGAACTCGCCGCGTGTCTGCACCTGCATGTCGTCGAAGTCGTCGGGCGGCAGATAGCTCGAATGCGGGTCGAGCGAGGTCAGCATGCCGTTGATCGCCGCCTCGATGAGCTCCTTGTCATCCACGGGCTCGACATAGGTGGTGCGGATTCGCTCGAACACATCGCCAAAGAGATCGAGTTCCTCATAGACCGACTTGTCCCTGTCGGCCTCCTGCGCCACCAGCGGTCCGGCGAACTGCGTGCTGACAATCACTCCCAGGACCGCGCCGGCCGCGCTCGCCAGCAGTAACTTCTTCATCGCGTCATTCCTATCCGTTCTCGCTTGCAAACAGCTCCGCCGGGTCGACGGGCCCCCGGCCATGCCTGACTTCTATATAGAGCAGTTCGTCCGCGCCAGTGTCGCCGGTACCATCGTCCTCGCCGGACCCGCCATCCGCGGTCTCCCCGGGCCCGTGATCCTCGGCGGCCTCGCCTTCCGCGGCCTCGTCGCCGATCGCCGCGGGGTCAGGTTCGCCGAGATCGATCGCGGGCGCGCCGCCGTCGCGGGATTCGTAGGCCGGCCCGCCGAGCTGCCCGAGCAGATCGCCCCGCCGCACCGCCTGGCTCGTCTCCACCTGAACCCGCGCCAATCCCGCGAGCACGATGAGTGTCGCGTCGTCGGTCTCGACGACGACCACGTAGCCATAATCGAGAAACGGCCCGACGTAACGCACGATCGCGTCAGCGGGCGCGGTGACGAGCGAGAGCGGCGGCGCGCTCATGGTCAGTCCCGGCCTCCGGACCCCGGCCGCGTCGGCCTCGTTGAAGCGGCGCGCGATCTCCCCCACGACCGGACGGCTAAGCTTCGGAGGCGGCGCATCCGCCGCCCGGCGCCCACCACCCCGCGCGGCGAGCTTCTCGGCGAGCGTCGTCAGCGTGTCGCTGCTCCTGAGGAACTCCGCCATCGCCGGGTCCTCGGTTTCCCGCGGCTGGCGCGGCGCCTTCCGGCGCAGCGTCTCGCCAAGCTCGGTCCGCGCGGCGCCGAGCGCGGCGATCCCGGTCGCGAGGTCGCGTTCGCCTTCGAGCCTGAGCCGGCGCAACTCGGCGAGCTCGCCGTATTCCCGCGCGAGGTCTTCCGCCTCGGCGTGGAGCGCGGGCGTCAGCTTCGAGAGCGTCGCGGCCGCGCGGGCCGCGGCGACCGGACCGTCCGGGTGGATCATGCCCTGGGCCGGCGGCGGCGTGCGCCCCATGGTTTCGAGCGCGGCGATCAGATGCTGGATCTCGCCCCGCCGTGTCTCCAGGTCCGCCGACAGCTCCCGCTCCCGCGCATTGGCGCCGCTCACCCCNATGCCCTGGGCCGGCGGCGGCGTGCGCCCCATGGTTTCGAGCGCGGCGATCAGATGCTGGATCTCGCCCCGCCGTGTCTCCAGGTCCGCCGACAGCTCCCGCTCCCGCGCATTGGCGCCGCTCACCCCCGCGCGCAAGGTGTCGAGCGCGGATTGATACGCGGCGATCGCCCGCGACAGCGCCTGGACGCGCGCGCCCGCGTCCCGCGCCTCGGCAAGCTCTCGCCCCGCCGCGCCGATCCGCTTCGCAGCCTCCGCCATATCCTCGGCCGGCGTCGCGCCGAGCGGCGCCGGAGCCAGACCGACGGCGAGCGCCACGCCGAGAATGGCCCGCCCGATGCGCCCCGGCGAGGTCGTCACGCGCGAACGATCAGGCTCTGCCCGGTCATCTCCGCCGGCTGGGGCAGACCCATCAGTTCGAGGAGCGTCGGGGCGAGATCCGAGAGCCGGCCGTCGCGAAGCGTCGCACCCTCCGGGCCATTGACGAGAACCACCGGCACCGGGTTCAGCGTATGCGCGGTATGCGGGCCGCCGGTCTCGGGATCGACCATGGTCTCACAATTGCCGTGGTCCGCCGTGACGATCGCCGCCCCGCCCATCTCCCTCACGGCCGCGAGCGCCATGCCAAGACCGTCGTCCACGGCCTCGACCGCCTTGATCGCCGCCTCCAGCACGCCGGTATGGCCGACCATGTCGGGATTGGCGAAATTGCAGACGATGAGGTCCATCTCACCCGAGCGGATCGCCGCCGTCAGGTTCTCGGCCACCTCCGGCTCCGACATCTCGGGCTGCAGGTCGTAGGTCCGCACCTTCGGGCTCGGCGCCATGTAGCGCTCCTCGCCGGTCTCGGGCGTCTCGACGCCGCCGTTGAGGAAGAAGGTCACATGCGGATACTTCTCGGTCTCGGCGATGCGGAACTGCCTTTTGCCATGCGAGGAGACCCAGTGGCCGAGCGTGTTCACAAGCTCGCCGGCCGGGAACATCACCTTCATATGGGCGTTCAGCGCGTCGGAATAGGGAACCATGCCGAGGACCGTCGCGAATCTCGGCCGCGTGCCGACCTCGTAGGCGTCGAATTCGGGAGCCACGAGCGCCGCGAGGATCTCGCGCGCCCGGTCGGCGCGGAAATTCGCGAAGGTCAGCCCGTCGCCATCCTTCGCGCCCGCGTAATCGCCGATCACGGTCGGGGTCACGAACTCGTCCGTCTCGCCTTCGGCATAGGCGGCGGAGATCGCCTCCTCGGCGCTCGCCGCCCGCTTGCCCTCGCCCGCGATGATCGCCGAGACCGCCTGCGCCACCCGGTCCCAGCGGTTGTCGCGATCCATGGCATAGAAGCGCCCCGAAACCGTCGCGATCCGCGCGCCCTCGGGCAGTCCGGCCTCGAATTCCGCGATCTGCGCCACGGCCGATTTCGGCGCCACGTCGCGCCCGTCGAGGAAGCAGTGCACCTCGACCGCGATCCCGGCCGCGGCCACGGCATTCGCGACCGCGTTCATGTGGCGCTGATGCGCGTGCACGCCGCCGGGCGAGGTCAGCCCGCAGAGATGCGCGGCACCGCCGGTCTCGCGCAGGGTGGCGATGAACTCGGCAAGCTCGGAATTGCTCGCGAAACTCCCGTCGCTGATCGCATTGTCGATGCGGGGCAGGTCCATCCAGACGACGCGGCCGGCACCGATATTCATGTGCCCGACCTCGGAATTGCCCATCTGTCCCTCGGGCAGGCCGACGTCGGGGCCGTGCGCGGCGAGTTGCCCATGCGGGCATTCCGACCAGATGCGGTCGAAGGTGGGCGTGTTCGCGAGCGCCACCGCGTTCGCCTCGGTCTCGGCCCGAAGCCCCCAGCCATCGAGAATACAAAGGACAACGGGTCTGACCCCTGTCATCTGGAACCTGCCTTCCTTGCTCCTGTCGAGGGCCAGCAATACCGCCGCCCGACCGGCTTGGCAAACCGAACCACCCACGCGGTCCCGGTCGGATCACTGGCCGTATCGCCGGCTCTGTCAGCGACCTCCGCGCGGGCCAGAGGGCGATTGCGCCGGGCGCCGATTTCCGGTCAACCTCGCCGTCCCGTCCAGCAGGAAGCGCATCCATGATCCAAGCCCTGACTCTTCTCTTCATCTGCCAGCTCGCGGGCGAGGTGCTCGTCCGCTCGCTCGGCCTCGTCTTTCCCGGGCCCGTGGTCGGCATGGGTCTGCTCTTTCTCGGCATGCTCGCCGCCGGGCGCGCCGGCCAGCCGCTCGAGAAGGTGGCCGATACCCTCCTCGGGCATCTCTCGCTCCTCTTCGTCCCGGCGGCGGTCGGCGTCGTGCAGCAGATCGGGCTCATCCAGGCGCATTGGCTGGCGATCACCGCCGCGCTCGTCGTCTCGACCCTGCTCACGCTGATCGTCACGGTCCTGACCTTCCGGGCCGTCGCGCGCATGACCGCGAGGCCGGTGCTGTGACCGACACGCCCGCCTTCTACCAGATCTGGGTCTATCTCTCGACGACGCCGCTGCTCTGGCTGACGGTGACGCTCGCCGCCTTCTCGATCGGGGATCTGGTCTCGCTCGGCTGCCGGCGGCATCCGCTCGCCAATCCGGTGGTGATCTCGGCGGGGCTGCTCATCGCGCTCCTCGCCTTCACCGGCACGCCCTATCCGACCTTCTTCGAGGGCGCGCAGTTCGTGCACTTTCTCCTCGGGCCGGCCACGGTCGCGCTCGCCGTGCCGCTCTGGCGCAACCGGGCGCGGGTCCGGGCCAATCTGGTGCCGATGTGCGCGGCGCTCGCCGCGGGATCGGTGACGGCGATCGGCTCGGCCTGCGGCATCGCCTGGCTCTTCGGCGCGCCGGGCGAGGTGATCGCCTCGCTCGCCGCGAAATCGACGACCGCGCCGATCGCCATGGCGTTGACCGAGACCATCGGCGGTCTCCCCGCGCTCGCCGCCGTGCTCGTCATCTTCACAGGCGTCCTGGGTTCGATCATCGTGACACCGCTCATGAACGCGATGCGTATCCGCGATTTCGCGGCGCGGGGTTTCGCGGTCGGGGTGGCGAGCCACGGCATCGGCACCGCGCGCGCGTTTCAGGTGAGCCAGGAGGCCGGAACCTTCGCGGGCATCGCGCTCGGCCTCAACGGCGCGCTGACCTCGGTGCTGGTTCTGGTGATCAACCTCTTCCTCTGAGCGGACGCGCCGCGACGCGGGCCGAGCGCCCGCTATTCCGCCGGCGGCTCCTCCGCCGGTTCGTGCCAGGCGTCGAGCTCCGGGCCCAGCGCGGCGAGCGGGATCGGCCGGTATCCCCTGATCCGGTGCCAGCGTCGGCGCGCGGTGTCCGAGACGTCGGTGAAGGCCGCGACTGGCGTCCTGTCGCGGGAGCGTATCCGGAACACGCGGTCGGTCAGTCCGCCGCCGCCCTTGTATCCGGCGCGGAGATCCCCGTCATAGCGCGCCGCCTCCCCCCAGCCGCGCTTCATGCCGCCATCGACCCGGAGACCCCGCTCCCGCGCGCCTTC
>NZ_JBKQWU010000084.1:0-9761 GCF_047275745.1 Amaricoccus sp. W119
CTTCGCGAGTTCGAGCAGCCCCACCTTCGCCCGGATGATCTGCTGATCCCTGGTCATCGTCCCTCCAAACGCCGAAGCCGGGCGTTTCGCCACCCCAACCGCTCCACGCCCGGCCTCGCCTCTCACCTCAGCTTCAGGACATCGTCTGTCAGATCAAGTGCTGACTTATACAGGTGAGCGCCTTCCTCGCCCGCCCGCTCGAAGGTGCGTGGCCCTGCCTCTGGCTCGACGCCACCTACATCAAGGTCCGCGATGGCGGGCAATCTGCATGCCGGCCCTCGTCCCGATCCGTTTCAACAGCGATATCAAGGCAGCCTGTCAGCGCCTGCTGAAGGCCGGGAAGGCCAAGAAGGCTGCCATCACCGCTTCGCCACCGGACCTTCGGAGGCGTTCGGCGGGGCGGCCGTCCACCGGACGCCTGCCATTTTCCGCCTCACCCTTCCGGACCGGGTTCCTCGGTGGTCTCGCCGATCGCGGCCTGCGCGGCGTGAAACTGGTGATCGCCGACGACCACAAGGGGTTGCGCGCCGCCGCGCGGCGGGTGCTCGTTTTGGCGCCGGCCCGACGGTCGTCACCTTCAACGGCGTGCGGGACGCGCGGAGCTTCCGCCAGTCGCGCACGCAGATCGCCGCGGATCTTTCTCGCGCGATCGCCATGGGACGAAGGGGCACCTGATGGCATTCCACGAGATCCGGTTTCCGGACAACATCAGCCGAAACGCGCGCGGCGGGCCGAGGCGCTTGACCGAGATCGTCGAGCTCGCCTCGGGCGACGAGGAGCGCAACAGCCCCTGGGCCAACTCGCGCCGGGTCTACGACGTCGCCTATGGCATCCGCGACGCCGACGATCTCGCCCGCGTCGTCGCCTTTTTCGAGGCGCGCGGTGGTCAGCTGCACGGCTTCCGCTTCAAGGACTGGGCCGACTACAAATCCGGCGCGCCGCTCGCGGTCACCGAGCCGACCGACCAGCCGCTCGGCATCGGTGACGGCGCGATCACGACCTTCCAGCTCGTCAAGCTCTACCGCTCCGGCCCGCACAGCTGGACGAGGGTGATTCAGAAGCCCGTCTCGGGCACGACGCGCATCGCGGTCGAAGGCGTCGAGCAGCTCGCGGGCTGGAGCCTCGAGGTCGCGACCGGGATCGTCACCTTCGACGCGGCCCCCGCCCCTGGCGTCGCGATCACCGCCGGCTTCCAGTTCGACGTGCCGGTCCGCTTCGACACCAACCAGCTCGACGTCACGCTCAACATCGAGCGGCTCGGCTCGATCAGCTCGATCCCGCTCATAGAGGTGCGGCGATGAAGGTGCTCCCGCCCGGCCTTGCCGCCCATCTCGCCAGCGGCGCGACCACGCTCTGCTGGTGCTGGAAGCTCACCCGGAACGACGGCGCGGTGCTGGGCTTCACCGACCATGACGTCGCGCTCGCCTTCGCCGGCACCGAGTTCGAGCCCTCCGGCGGCTTCACCGCCTCGGAGATCCGCGCCGGCTCCGATCTCGGCGTCGACGCGCAGGATGCCGAGGGCGTGCTCTCGTCCGAGCGGATCACCGAGACCGACATCCTCGACGGCCGCTACGACGGCGCCGAGGTCGAGGTCTGGCGCGTCAACTGGCGCGATGCATCGGAGCGCGTGCTGATGCGGCGGGGCGTGATCGGCGAGATTCGCCGGGGCCGGACCGCCTTCACCGCCGAGATGCGGTCGCTCACGCATCTGCTCGACCAGCCGGTCGGCCGCTCGTTCCAATACGCCTGCGACCGCGGGCTCGGCGACGACCGCTGCAGGGTCGATCTCGCGACGCCCGCCCACGCCGGCGCCGGCGCGGTCATCGACATCCTCGGCGATCGCGCTTTTGTCGCCAATGGCCTCGGCGCTTTCGCCGAGAGCTGATTCACAACGGCCTGCTGACCTGGACCAGCGGCGCCAACGCCGGCCGCGTCGCCGAGGTGATGCTGCACGCGAAGGACGTCGTCGTCAGTCTGACGCTGCTCGAGGCGCCGGTGCGCGGGATCGCCGCGGCGACGGCTTCACCCTCGTCGCCGGCTGCGACAAGACCGCCGCGACCTGCGCTTCGAAGTTCGCCAACATCGCGAACTTCCGCGGCTTTCCGCATATCCCCGGGCAGGACACCGTGCTGCGCTATGCGAAGCCCGGCGCCGCGAACAGCGGAGAGCCGCTGTGACACTTCGATCGGTGAATGGGGATGATGCCATCCCCGCCGATCCGGCGCGGGTCATAGCCGCCGCCCGCGCCTGGCTCGGCACGCCATACCACGATCAGACGAGCGTGCCCGGGGTCGGCTGCGACTGCCTCGGCCTCGCGCGCGGCGTCTGGCGCGCCGTGGTTGGGTCCGAGCCGGCCGACGTGCCGCCCTATGGCCGAGGCTGGAGCGAGATCGGGGCGCGTGAGGTGCTGGCCGAGGGCGCCCGCGCCCGGATGATCGAGATCTCACTGACCGATCTCCAGCCAGGTGCTGTGGTGCTCTTCCGGCTGCGCGACGGCGGCGTCGCACGGCACGTCGGGAACCTGACCGGCGAAACCTCCTTCATCCATGCCTGCGAGCGGCTCGGCGTCATCGAGCAGAAGCTGACGCTGGCCTGGCGGCGGCGTCTCGCTTTCGTCTTCCTCTTTCCTGAGCGGACCACCTGACCATGGCGACACTTCTTCTCGGCGCCGCCGGCACCGCGCTCGGCGGCGCGCTCAGTGGCTCGCTGCTTGGCCTCTCGGCGGCGAGCCTCGGTGGCATGAATGGCTCGACCCTCGGCGGCCTGGTCGATTCCTGGGTCATCGCATCGCTCCAGCCCGGGCAGCGCACCGAGGGCGCGCGGCTCGACGCGACCCGGATCACCTCGGCGACCGAGGGCGCGGTGATCCCGCGCGTCCACGGCACCGCGCGGGTTGGCGGCAATATCATCTGGGCGACGGATTTCCGCGAGGAGACACGCGAGACTTCTCAGGGCGGCAAGGGCGGCGGCGGCCGGGTCACCACGACCGAATATGCCTATTCGGCGCCGTTCGCGATCGCCGTGTGTGATGGCTCCGGAGCCGGTCCCGAAGGGACCATCCTCTCCAGTGGAGAGGATGGAGGCGGAGGAGGCCCGGCAGGGCGGGGAATCACCGGCATCGGCCGGATCTGGGCCGACGGCGCCTTGCTCGACACCACCGCGCTGACCTGGCGCTGGTATCCGGGCTCCGAGGACCAGGAGCCGGATCCCGCGATCATCGCCGCGTTGGGCGCCACCGCGACCCCCGCCTATCGCGGCACCGCCTACGCGGTGTTCGAGGATCTGCCCCTCGGCGAGTTCGGCAACCGATTGCCGCAGCTCACCTTCGAGGTCTTCGCGCCGATCCCCGATCCGGACATCGCCGAGGGCATGGTCAGGGCAGTGACGCTGATCCCGGCCACCGGCGAGTTCGCCTATGCGACCGACGTCGTTCGAACCGAGCGCGGCGCCGTGAACGCCAACGCCGCCGAAGACCGGGCGGATCTGCTGGTCTCGCTCGACCAGCTCGAGGCGCTGGCGCCGAAGGTCGAGAGCGTGTCGCTGGTGGTAAGCTGGTTCGGCACCGATCTCCGCGCCGGTCATTGCGCGATCCTGCCCGGCGTCGAGCAGGTCGCGCGGGACACAGAGCCTGTGAGCTGGGAGGTCAGCGGTTTCGACCGCGCCGAGGCCTGGCTGATCTCGCGCGTCGAGGACAACCCGGTCTATGGCGGCACGCCGTCCGACGGCTCGGTCATCCAAACCATCCAGGATCTGCGGCGCCGGGGCTTCCGTGTGACATTCTACCCGTTTGTTCTGATGGACGTGCCGGCCGGGAACGCGCTGCCGGATCCCTACTCCGACGCCGCCGCCGCGACCGACCGGCCAGCCAGCCTTTCCCTGCCGCGGCCGGATCACGGGCTCGCCGGCACCAGGCTATGCTTGGTCGGTCGACCAGACGCCCGCCGCCGAAACCCAGATCGCCGCCTTCTTCGGCGCGGCGCGGCCGACGGACTTCGCCGTCGCCGGTCAGCGCGTCGCCTGGACCGGCGGCGCCGATGCGGGCTACGCGCGGATGATCCTGCACTACGCGCATCTCTGCGCGGCGGCCGGCGGCGTCGACGCCTTTCTGATCGGCTCCGAACTGCGCGGCCTCACTACCCTGCGCTCCGACGCGTCGACCTATCCCGCCGTCGCGGCGCTCGTGGATCTCGCGAGCGATGTCCGCGGCATTCTCGAGCCCGACACTGCGATCAGCTACGCCGCCGACTGGTCGGAGTACTTCGGGCATCATCCCGACGATGGCTCCGGCGACGTCCGCTTCCACCTCGATCCACTCTGGGCGGATCCGAACATCAGCTTCGTCGGCATCGATCGACAACTACATGCCGCACTCCGACTGGCGCGACGGGCATGATCATCTCGACGCCCAGGCCGGCGCGCGCTCGATCTACGACGCCGCCTATCTGCGCGGCAACGTCGCCGGCGGCGAGGGCTTCGACTGGTACTACGCCTCGGCTTCGGATCGCGCGGCGCAGACCCGCACGCCGATCACCGACGGCGCGCACGGCAAGCCTTGGGTGTTCCGGCCCAAGGGACTGGTCGCCTGGTGGTCGAACCCGCATGTCGACCGGCCGGGCGGGATCGAGGCCGGCGCGCCCACGCCCTGGCTGCCGTGCTCGAAGCCGATCCGCTTCACCGAGCTGGGCTGTCCGGCGATCGACCGGGGCACCAACCAGCCCAACGTCTTCGTCGACCCGAAATCCTCGGAGAGCTTCGTCCCCTACTTCTCGCGCGGCTGGAGGGACGATGCGATCCAGCGGGCGTACCTCGAGGCGGTGCTCGGGCATTGGGGCGACCCGGCGCGCAATCCGGTCTCTCCGCTCTACGGCGGTCGGATGCTCGACCTTGGCGAGAGCGTGGTCTGGTCCTGGGACGCGCGGCCCTGGCCGCACTTCCCGGCGCTGACCGAGGTGTGGTCCGACGGGGGCAACTGGCGCCTCGGCCATTGGCTGACCGGGCGGCTGGGCGCGGTGTCGCTGCGCGCGCTGGTCCGAAAACTCTGCCGCGCGGCCGGGCTGCCCGACGCGCGGCTCGACGTCGGCGACCTCCACGGCGCCGCGCGGGGCTATGTCATCACCGGGATCGAGTCGCCGCGCACCTCGATCGCGATGTTGGCGCGGCACTTCGGCTTCGACGCCTGCGAGACCAAGGGCGTGCTCCGCTTCGTCTCGCGCGGGCAAGCATCCGCGCTCCGGATCAGCCCGGACGAGCTGGTCCGCACCGGCGATACCGCGGAGGTGCTCGAGCTGGTGCGCGGCCAGGAGAGCGAGATCCCGCAAGCCTTGAAGTGGCAGCTGGCGCGCGACGACGAGGAATACGACGCGGTGGTGGTCGAGGCGCGTCGCGCCACGGTCGACTCGGCGCGGATCGCCAGCGAGACGTTTCCGATCGTGGTCGCCCCCGAAGAGGCCGATCGCCGCTGCCGCCGCGCGCTCGCCGAAACCTGGGCCGGACGCGAGAGTGCGAGCTTGGCCCTGCCCCGTCGCGGCTCGCGCTCGATCCGACCGATGTGATCGCGCTCGAGCACGACGGGCGCGACATGGAGCTGCGGCTCGGCCGCATCACCGATGGCGCCGCGCGGCGCATCGAGGCAACCCGCCAGGATCGCGCCGCCTGCGACCTGCCACCGCTTGCGACGCGCGGGGCAAAGCTCACGCGGCCGGTGCTGTTTCCGGCACCAACGCTCGTGTTCCTCGACCTGCCGGTGCTGACCGAGACGAGCACGCCGTACCGTCCCCTGCTCGCGGCGAGTTCCGATCCCTGGCCGGGCCGGCTCGCGGTCACTCGGAGCGAGGATCCCGAGGAAGGCTTCGCGCTGCTCACGACCCTCAACCGCCGGGCCAGGATCGGCACGCTGGCCTTCGATCTCTACGCCGGCCCGGTGCACCGCTTTGACCGCGCCAACGCGCTCACCCTCGACCTCGGCTGGGGCGAACTCACCAGCATCAGCGACACCGTCCTTTTCGCCGGCGGCAACGCGCTCGCGCTCGAGACCGCGCCCGGCACCTGGGAGGTCGTCCAGGCAGGTACGGCCGAGCTGGTAGCAGTTGGCCGCTACCGGCTGACCCGGCTGCTGCGCGGCCAGCGCGGCACCGAGGGCGCGATGGCACCGGTGGTCGCCGCCGGCGCGCGGATCGTCGTGCTCGACGCGGCGCTCACCGAGCTCCCGATCCCGGCCGAAGCGGTCCGCGTGCCCGCCTTCTGGCGCGTCGGTCCCGCGAGCAAGGGCGTCGGCCATGCCTCCTACGCCCAGGTCGCGTTCACGTCGCGTGGCGCTGGCGCCGAGCCGTTCTCCGGGGCGCATGTCGCGCAGCCCTGGCGGCGCGGCCGCGCCGTCGGCGATCTCGTCATCGACTGGATCCGGCGGTCGCGCGATCCCGCCGCCGATGTCTGGGGCCGGGGCAAGGTTCCGCTCGGCGAGGAGGTCGAGGCCTACGAGGTCGACATCCTCGATGGTGCGATTGTTCTGCGAATCCTCTCGGCGACCGCGACCCGCGTGACCTACACCGCCGCCGACGAGGTCGCCGACTGGGGCGCGCCGCTCGGGTCGGGCGATCGGCTCGACATTGCGATCTTCCAGATCGCGCCGGTCGCCGGGCGCGGCGCCCCCACCCGAGAAACCCTGATCTTCTGAGAGGTCATCAGCATGGCAACCTCGACCCACCTCCTCCTGCCCTACCTCGCATCCTCGCAGGCGCAGAAGCACGTCACCCACAACGAGGCGCTGCGGCTCCTCGACGAGCTGGTCCAGCTCGCGGTCGTCGATCGCGACCGGACGGCGCCGCCGTCCAGTCCCGCCGATGGTGCGCGCTACCTCGTCGCCGGCGGTGCCACCGGCCTCTGGGCCGGCTGGGACGGCAGCGTCGCGATGTTCTCCGACGGGACCTGGGTTCGGCTGCTTCCGCGCCCGGGCTGGATCTGCTGGGTCGAGGCCGAGTCCGTGGCGCTGGTCTGGACCGGCTCGGCCTGGACCGACCTCGTCTCCGCGATGGGGCTGATCGCCCGAGGCGCCGAGGTTGAGGTCGCGACAGGCCCGGCCGGGTTCAGCACCGGCATGGCGGTGCGCGAGCAGCTGATCTCCGGGCTCTCCGGCACCTCGGTCGAGCCGTCGATCACCGTCCCGAACCGGGGAATCCTGCTCGGCGTGACCACGCGGGTGACGACGGCGATCACGGGCGCGACCTCGTTCTCCTGCGGCATCGCCGGCGAGGCGACGAAGTTCGGAAGCCTGCTCGGGATCGCGGCGGGGTCGACCAATATCGGCGTCATCGGTCCGACCGCGGTCTACGCCGACACGCCCGTGGTGCTGACAGCGGCCGGTGGCGCCTTCACCGTCGGCGCGGTGCGGATCGCCATCCGCTTCCTGACCTGCGCCGCGCCCTGACGAACCGCGCGCGAGCGATCAAGGCTCGCGGCCCGTGATCGATCCGCTTTGACCTGACCACCCGGCCCGTCCCCGACAGGTCTCTCCCTGGAGTGCCATCATGACATGCTACTGGATCGGAGCCGCGCGCCGCGCGGCGCCGGAGGATTTTGTGCGCGCCGCCGAGGCGCTCGACTGTTCTATCGCGGCGATCCGGGCCGTCTGGGCTGTCGAATGCTCCGGAGGACCGTTCCGCGCCGACGGATCGCTCGAGCGACGCTTCGAGCCGCACAAGCTCCGGAAGCCGGCCGGGACTTGGCGCACCAGCGCGCTACTCTCGTCGCTGGCGCGGGAGGCGAAGTTCACCGCCGCCTTCGCGGCGGATCCCGATGATGCGCTCCGCGCCACAAGCTGGGGCGGGCCACAGATCATGGGTTTCAACGCCGGCGCGGCGGGCTTTGCCTCGGCCTCGGCGATGGTCGAGGCGATGGCCGACGACGAGGGCGCGCAGGTCGACGCCTTCGTCGCGCTGATCCAGCGCTGGGGACTGGCGGCGACCCTCCGCGCAGGGGACTGGCGCGGCTTCGCGGCGCGCTACAATGGTGCCCCGAATGTCGCGGGTTACGCGGCGCGGATCGAGCNCGACCCTCCGCGCAGGGGACTGGCGCGGCTTCGCGGCGCGCTACAATGGTGCCCCGAATGTCGCGGGTTACGCGGCGCGGATCGAGCTGGCCTACCGGCGGCGGAGCGTCACAGCCTCACCCGCGCTGCGCCGCTGACGCGATCAAGGTCCAAAGACGCGCAAACTTCGGGAAGCGCCGGCGATCGCCTTCGACCGCTGGTCCAGATCCGAGACAGACCGACCCGTTCGGCCCCTCAGCTGTGAACGGCAGGCAATAACCGCTTGAGGCGAGCACCGCAAATGTTACCATCGCACGTAGAGAATGTGCTTGCACGTCAGAATAATCTGCGTGACGAGCTGCCAGCTGGCGGGCGAAATGTGCTCTGGGGGGACAGGCGCATGAACAACGTGAGGCAAACTGCGGCGGGTAGCTCCTCCGTAGACAACTACCTTGACGTGCAGCATTGCGTTATTCGTAGAGGCGTGCAGACCGTCACACAGCTAGCGAAGCGTCAGCCTACCTGGTTGCTCATTTCGAGCAACCGTTGTGTGGTCCACAGAGCGCCCTTCCAAGTGGCGCGTATGGCGGACCGATCTCTGAGTGTCGGCCAGTGCTAACTGCTGCGCGTCATGAGCGAGGATAGTAGCTGGCACTGGCAACTCGAACTGAAGCTGCGAGTCTGTCAGGGGAATGCATTTCAGACTTTTATCGGCGATCTGATGGAAGCGCGTTTTGGCGACGATTTCGTACGTGTGAAGCCATACGGAGCTCTAGGAGATAACGGGTGTGATGGCTATCGGCTGTCAGACGGTGCCGTCTTTGCCTGCTACGGGGCGCAGAACGGAGCAGCGGGCTCTGTCTCTCATCTTCTAGCGAAAATGGACGACGATCTCGCCAAGGCTAGACGCCACCTTAGCGCGATCATGAAAAGTTGGCACATGGCGCATAACATCGTGGAAGGCCTACCCGTCGAGGCCACGCTAAAGCATAAGGCGATCTCCGAAGCTAATCCTGAGCTGTCGGTCTACTTCTTTGGTCCCGCAAAGATCAAAGAGATCATGGGACAACTTACCGAAGCTGATCGGACGAAATTTGTTGGACCTGTCGCCCGCAACAGCGATTATCAGCATCTTCAGCTCGGCGACGTGCGCGACCTGGTCGCTGCTATCATCACTGCTATCGACTTCGTGGAACTTCCACCCGGAGATGTCGCCCCTGTCTCACCGGAAAAGTTGGATTTCAACAAACTTTGTGGATCATCACGGCAGCTGCTGCGGGCTGGCTTGATCAACACACCCCATATCCGAGCCTATTTTGAGAACCATCCCGACCCGATGCGTGGTGAAGCCGTCGCTCGGGTCTTCAGGAACCGTTACGCTGAGCTGAAGGCGCAGGCGCTTGCGCCGGATACGATCCTGTCAGAGCTGTACCGTTTCGTCGCTGGCCCGGCGGACGTTCAAATCCCGCGCCAAGTGGCGGCATCCAGCCTACTCTCCTACCTGTTTGAAAGCTGTGACATCTTCGAGAACCCTGGCTCTTCAGAGGCAGCCGAATGATCTTGCCTGCTAAGCATCTGCCGCCGGAGCGATGTCTCTCCGGAATCGGGGCAGTCATTGTTGCCCAGTGGTCTTGCCCCCATTTCACCGGACACTCAGGCGGTTGCGGTTTCAGCTGCGATGAACTCGCGGGGCGAGCGCATTTTCAGCCCTGAGTGCGGGTGGTTTTCGTTGTAGTCC
>NZ_JBKQWU010000085.1:0-9673 GCF_047275745.1 Amaricoccus sp. W119
CCCCTGTCCCTCCTGCGTTCAATGCAGAAGGGAAATAGGTGGCCGGATTTTACTCCGCCCGCGGCCGGACTATCCCGCCGCTACCGTGGCCGGTTTTTGCACCGCCGCTCTCACCTTGCTGGCGACGAGGTAGTGCGGGTAGCGCAGCAGCAGCGCCACCGGCTCGAAATCGGCCAGCGGATCGTAGGCGGGCTTGCGCTGTAGCGTGGGCACGATCGTGAAATCCGACGACGTGAGCAGGAGCGTGTAGCCGTCCGGTTCCGCCTGCGCGACGTTCACCGTCCCGATCGCGCCCGCCGCCCCGGGCAGGTTCTCGACGACGATGGTCTGGTTCAGGTCCCGGCCCAGCTGCTCCGCCACCACGCGGCCGACGAAGTCCGAAGTCCCTCCCGGCGGGAACGGAACGACCATCCGGATGACCTTGCTCGGATAGTCCTCCGCGACTGACGCGGCCGGAGCGACGCCCGCGGCGATCGCGATGGCGACGGCGAGTCCGGCGATTCTCATGAGTCCTCCCATTCGCCGCGTTCCGGCGATTCTGATTTCGGCTGTCAGAATCGATATTATATCTTTGATCAAAGATCAACGGACTGCTATGAAGGGCGTGGGAGGAGAAGATGACAACCCACGTCCTGCAATACGGGCCCCTGTTGCCCGAGACCGAGGCCGCGTTGCGCGATCGCTACGCGGTGCACCGCTATGATCGCGCCGACGACAAGGAGCGGTTCCTCGGATCGATATCGGAGATCGTCTCCGTCATCGCGACCCGCGGCGACTATCCGCTCGACGACGCGGTGTTCTCCCGCCTGCCCCGCCTCGCGCTGGTCGCGTCGTCCGGCGCCGGCTACGACGGGATCGACGTCGCGGCCGCCCAGGCACGCGGCATCGCCGTGACCCACACCCCTGGCATCGTGTCCGAATGCGTGGCCGATCTCGCCTTCGGCCTCCTGATCGCGACCGTCCGCCGTATCCTGCCGAACGACCGCTTCGTCCGGCAGGAGCGCTGGCTCTCGGAAAAGTCCGGACTGACCGACCGGGTCTGGGGCGAGCGGCTCGGGATCGTCGGACTCGGCGGGATCGGAAAGGCGATCGCGCGGCGGGCCGGGGCGTTCCGGATGGAGATCGGATATCACGGGCGACGGCGTCAGGACGGCGTCGAGCACCAGTATTTCGCGAGCGTATCGGAACTGGCCCGATGGGCGCGGTTCCTCGTCGTCGCGGCACCCGGCGGACCGGGCACGCGGGGTCTGGTCTCGGGCGCCGTTCTGGAGGCGCTGGGTCCACGCGGATATCTCGTCAACGTTTCGCGCGGCTCCGTCGTGAACGAGGAGGCGCTCGTCGCGGCGCTGCTCGGCGGTGGGATCGCCGGGGCGGGCCTCGACGTCTTCGCGAACGAGCCCGTCGTGCCTTCGGCGCTCCTCGATCTGGACAATGTCGTCCTGCAACCGCACATCGGCAGCGGCTCAACCTACACGCGCGTCGCCATGGGGCAATGCGTGCTCGACAATATCGCGGCGTTTTTCGCGGATAAGCCATTGCTGACCCCGGTGCCCTGAAGAAGGCGTCGATCGATTAAAGAAGGGAGGAGACGCGTTGGCACAGTGGATTCAGGACGATGGGGGCCAGGTGGTGATCGGCACCACCACGGCAGCGCAGGTCACCGCGGACCTGCGTCGCAGGATCCTCCTCGGTGAACTGGTTCCTGGCCAGCGGCTGAAGATCGACGAGATCGCCTCGCTTTGTGGGGTGAGCCACATGCCCGTGCGCACCGCCCTCCAGGAACTCGAAGCGGAGGGTGTGCTCCTGGTCCATCCGCGGCGGGGCGCCGAGATCCGGATGGTCGACGCGGATTACATCACGAGCATGCTGGATGTCCGGGGCGCCATCGAAGCGATGCTCGCTGGGAAATGCGCCGCCCTGGCGACGGCGGCGGAGATCGAGCAGATCGAACAGTTGGCGCGGGAGTTCGAGCAACGCGCCGACGAGGACGACGCGACCGCCCTGCTCCGCGCAAACTTCAGGCTGCACAGCTTCATCAACGCCGTCCCCAGGAACGCCGAGGCGATCCATACCCTGAACCGCGGCAGGCTGCTTATCGAGACCCTGCGGATGCGCTTCGGCTATGGCGGCGCGCGGTTGGGTGATCTGGTGAGGGAGCATCGCGAGATCGTGGCGGCGATCGCCCGTCGCGACGTGGCAATGGCGCGGGCGGTAGCGCAAGAGCATTGCGATCACGCCCGGGACGAACTCCTGCGGCTGGTCGGGAGTGAGGATCGGCCCGACCAGGAACAGACGGCGGATCGATAGAGCGGCGGCGCCCCCAGATGTGCGCGCTTCCCGACCCGCCAGTCACTGGTATGCGCACGAGGGCCGAGGCTACCGGCGGAGCATCTGGCGCGCAGTTCTGCCAGCGTTGCACGAATGGCGGACGCGTCACTCCCCGCGTCGCGGCTCCTTTGGCTCGGGCGCCGGCCCCGCAGCCTTCGCGGGGTTTTTGACACTGCGCAAAATGGGAGAATTCGCCCCGCAACACCACGTACTCCCTGAGTCAGCCATCCTATTTAGAAACTCGGCGCGCTTCCTCTTTAGATACGAGCACACGCCGAACATAGGCTATCTCCTCCCCTTGGCTTATTTGGTGAAGGCAGACCTCGCCGCGACCAGAGCCCCTCGATCGGGCTCAGAGTGACACGGCGAACATCATAATGTTTATTCTTGGTGCAGGAAGCCGGAATGGGTGCGCGCTAATCTGAACTGCGACTTTTGAGATCTGGCAGGATGTTGGAAAGCGAAAGGACATCCTGAATGAAGACGCGCTTCAGGCATCTCACGCTTTCGGAACGCCGCCAGATCGAACGCTGGCGCCTCGCCCGGATGAGCGCGACGGAGATCGCGTCCCGTCTGGGGCGCCACCGGTCCACGGTATTCCGCGAATTGAGGCGCAACCGATATCACGACGCCGAGATACCCGAGCTGAGCGGCTACTGGTGCGTGCCCGCCCAGAAGATCGCGCTCGGCCGCCGGTTCCGGCACCGCAAGCTGGCGCGTCACCCCGACTTGCGCCACCGGGTCACACGCTGCCTGCGCGCGGGCTGGAGCCCGGAGCAGATCGCCGGCCGCATGCGCTTCGAAGCGGCCCCGCTCCGTGTCAGCCAGGAGACGATCTACCAGTTCATTTATTCCGATGAGGGCCGCGCGGCGGAGTTGTGGCGCCACCTCGCCTCGGGTCGCCGCAAGCGCCGCGGACACCGTCGCCGCAAACGGTCACCACCGAAATTCGCCCCGGAACTCAGCATCCTGTTCCGTCCCGACGCCGTGGCCGGAATTCGGCCACTGGGAGGGTGATCTCGTACTCTTTCGGCAGCGGTTTGGTCCGGCGAATGTGACGACGTTGATCGAACGGGTCAGCAGGTTCCTGGTCGTGCTCAGGAACCCGGAAACGCGCGCGAAGCCGATCATGGCCCAGATCGCCGAAGTCCTGCGCCCCCTGCCGCGGGGAGCGCGCCGCTCGGTGACCTTCGACCGCGGGTCGGAGTTCGTCGACTGGCCGCACCTGCGAGCCGAGGTCGGCGCGCAAACCTGGTTCTGCGACCCNCGCCGCTCGGTGACCTTCGACCGCGGGTCGGAGTTCGTCGACTGGCCGCACCTGCGAGCCGAGGTTGGCGCGCAAACCTGGTTCTGCGACCCCCGGTCGCCCTGGCAGAAAGGCAGCGTCGAGAACGCGAACAAACGCCTTCGGCGCTGGATCCACCGTGACACCGACCCCGAGCCTCTCTCCCAGGACGACCTCAGGCGGCTCTGCGCCGGCCCCAACGCAACGCCTCGCAAGTGTCTTGGTTATCGAACCCCGGCCGAGGTCTTCAAAGCCAACGTCATCGGCGACGGCTACAGGACTGTAGGGCGTCAACCTGTCGCTTCGTCCGAAGTCGCATCTCGGCTAGCGCGTCCAGGGCGCAGAGCTGCAACGCAAAGCCAAGCCGGTTCCCGGGTTTGCGGCGGCGGCCGATACGCCAAAGATCGTCGTCCTCCAGCGCGTAGCGCCGTCGGCACTCGCCCTCATCGTCGGGGATACCGAACAGCGCGCGGCGCTGGCCGGCGGTGAGGATGCGCCGGTGCGCCATAGCCTGATGTCCGCGGCATTCGTGGAGCTTTGATTTCAAGATCGGTTATGTGATTCTTTCCGGCGCTGTGCGAGGTGCCTCTCAACGCGTCACGTAAACACATGTTTATGGAGCGATAGCGATGCTCATGGGCTACGCCCGCGTTTCGAAGGCTGATGGCACGCAGACCTCCGACCCGCAGCGCGACGCGCTGATCGCTGCCGGCGTGGGCGCCGAGCGGATCTACGAGGACCGCGCCTCAGGCAAACGCGACGACCGCCCTGGGCTCGAGGGCTGCCTACGCGCCCTGCGGGACGGCGACACGCTCGTGGTCTGGAAGCTCGATCGCCTCGGGCGCGACCTCGCCCATCTCGTCGCGACGGTGCGGGACCTCGAGGCGCGCGGCGTGGGTTTCCGAGTGCTCGCCGGCCAGGGCGCCGAGATCGACACCCAGACCGCCGGCGGCCGGCTGATCTTCGGTATCTTCGCCGCGCTCGCCGAGTTCGAGCGCGATCTGATCCGGGAGCGGGTCAACGCCGGTCTCGCCGCCGCCCGCGCCCGCGGCCGCCGCGGCGGTGCCCCCTACAAGATGACGCCCGCCAAACTGCGGCTGGCGCAGGCTGCAATGGGCAAGCCCGAAACCAGCGTCGGCGCGCTCTGCCGAGAACTGGGAATCTCCAGTCAGACCCTCTACCGCCACGTCTCGCCGACCCGCGACCTTCGCCCCGATGGCCTGCGCCTGATCGGCAAGAAAACCCAAAAGCGCCGAGCCCCCGCTTAGCGGGGATTTTGGAACTCACCGACCAAGTCACCCATCTGGGCCAAGGAGCGGCTGGTGCTCGGCCGGGGCGATTATCACTGGCAGCATGAACCGATGCTATATTGCGTCCGCGAAAAGGCGAAGGCGCACTGGTCGGGCGACCGCAAGCAGACCACGCTCTGGCGGATCGCGAACCGCGACCAGGACGCGACGACGGTGCACGGCACGCAGAAGCCCGTCGAGGCGATGCGCCGGCCGATGCTGAACAACTCCGCGCCGGGCCAGCCGGTCTACGAGCCGTTCATGGGATCGGGCACCAGCCTGATCGCCGCCGAGAGCTGTGGTCGGATCTCGCTCGGCGTCGAACTCGACCCGTCCTACGTCGACGTGGCGGTGACGCGCTGGCAGGCGTTCACCGGCGAGGCGGCGGTGCTCGACGGCGACGGCCGGAGCTTCGCCGAGGTCGCCACCGAGCGGGAGGCGCCAGAGATCCCGCGATGAAGATGAAGCCCGGACGCAAGCCGAAGCCGACCGCGATCCGCCGCGCCGAGGGCAACCCGGGCAAGCGCGCCTGGAACCACGACGAGCCGGTGCCGCCCGACGCCCTGCCCCGCTGCCCGCCGCATCTCTCGCCGGTGGCGCGCAACGAATGGCGCAGGCTCGCCGGCACACTGCACGGCATGCGCGTACTGACGGTGATCGACCGCGCCGCGCTCGCCGCCTACTGCCAGGCCTGGGCGCGCTGGGTCGAGGCCGAGGAGAAGCTCAAGGAGACGCCGGTGCTGTTCAAGACGCCCTCGGGCTACATCCAGCAGTCGCCCTGGCTCGCCATCGCCAACAAGCAGCTCGAGCTGATGGGCCGCTACATGATCGAGCTCGGGCTCACCCCGGCGGCGCGCTCGCGCGTCAGTGTCGCGCCGGTCCAGACCGGCCCGGAGGCGATCACCGTCGAGATCGTGCACGGCCGGCCGATCTCGGAATATTCCGACGCCGAGCTCGAGGAGATGATCCGGCGCTACCAGCAGCCGCGCCCGTTCTGACCGGCCAACTTCCTTATCCGGCTACACTTCGCCGCGCGGAGCGTCCACAGCTGCCAAACCAGGGTTACGCAGTTCTGGTCGCGCCAAAGGCGCGCAAGCATGGACGCGGAGGTCGGATGCGTCGGATCATCGGCCACGAACGGGTCTCCACGGCGCGTCAGGGCGCGAGCGGCCTTGGGCTCGAAGCGCAGCGCCAGGCGATCGACGGCTACGCCGCCCAGCGAAGCGCGACGCTGCTCGCCCGGTTCACCGAGGTCGAAAGCGGGCGGAACGCGGACCGGCCCGAGCTCGGCCGCGCGCTGCATCTCGCCAAGGTCACGGGCGCGACCCTCGTGATTGCCAAGCTCGACCGGCTCTCGCGCAACGCCGCCTTCCTGCTCGCGCTCCGCGACAGCGGCGTCAAATTCGTCGCGGTCGACATGCCCGAGGCGAATGATCTCACCGTCGGCATCATGGCGCTGGTCGCCGAGCAGGAGCGCGCGGCGATCTCGCGCCGCACCAAGGAGGCGCTGGCGGTCGCGAAGGCGCGCGGCGTCAAGCTAGGCAACCCGAACGGCGCGGCGGCGCTGCGCCGGGCGGCCGAGGGCGGTGTCGCACTCCGTGCCACCGTCGCGGCCAACGCCGAGCGACACGCCCGCGATCTCGCGCCGGTCATCGCGGACATCCGCGCCGGCGGCGCGACCAGCCTGCGCGCCATCGCGGCCGAGCTCGACGCGCGCGGCATGCTGACCCGGCGCGGCGGGCGGTGGCATGTGTCCAACGTCGCGATCCTGCTCGCCCGGCTCGGGCACGCGGGAGGTGCCACACAGCAGTCTCGGGTGATGTCCTGATCTGAGGTGATCCCAATATGGCAGTCCGCCGAGGTTCGCGGTGACGACGCTAAACCGCATCGCCTCGGTATCGCAGCCATGCTGAACCTCGCCATCCTCAAGGCCTTCACCGGCGGGGCGGCCCCATCGTGCTATCCTGTGCTCTCATAAGGACTGATTCGGCATCGGCATTCGCGAACAACCTCGTAGCGGGAGACGATTGATGCCTTGGGACGCGATTATCAAAGGCGGCTTCCCGACGCTGGTTTTCGCGCTGTTCGGCTACCTTATTTACACGCTGATCACCAACGCGATTTCAGCGCTCTCGAAAGAATTTGAAGCGACCCGGACGGCGGAGCGCGAAGCGATCGCTGAAGATCGGAGGTCGACGCGTTCGGCGCTGGATGAGGTTCGGACCAGCAACCTCCAAATAGCCATGGAGGTCCGGCAAAACTGGCTGGCATTCGCCCAATCAGTAGATATCGATCTTCGAGCCCGCCGTTTCGAGGTCTACAAGCCGCTTTGGCAGCTGACCGAGAAGTTTCCTCAATACCCGAGGCGCAACCATGTCTCCTACGACACGCTGCTGCCGTTCTCAGAAAGTTTGCGGGACTGGTATTTCCAGACCGGCGGAATCCTCCTCACCGACAGCGCACGCGATGCCTACTTTGCCGTTCAGAAAGAACTCAAGCTCTACATCGACAAGGATCGGACCGACGAGTTGGAGCCCGACAACTATCATCGTATCAGGGCAAAATGCAGTTTCCTCCGAACGGAGCTGACGCGCGATCTGCTCTCTCGGCGCGCGGCACCGGTTTCAGACGCGGTTCCGGCTGAGGGAATTCAGGGCACCGAACGATCTTCCATCGACCCACACGAACCATCTGCGGACCAGCCCAGCGGAAGTCATGGAGCGGATCACGCAGCCCGCTCCTGAGCAACCCCAACCCTATGGCCGAATGCGATTCTGGGTGATGCTGGTGGGTCGGGTTCCCTTGGATCCAGAATCCCAACCCTCGGCGCCGGCGCGACCGCCTCCGGCGCCACCAAGACGGTGAACCTCGGCACCGGCGGCACCGGCTCCGACACGGTCGTCAACATCGGCTCGGCGACGCCGGGCGCCGATGGCGTCACGGTCGTCAACACGCCGACCGTCACCTTCGCGAACGGCGTCACCGTCGTGGAAATGCCCCAAGCGAACCTTACTGCGCTGCTGCTCGGGCTCGGCGGCGCGGTTGCGGATGCCTGGAACCGGCTCTCGGTCAACACCCCGGCGGTGCTGCTGAACAACGCAGGCGCCGGGATCGAGGCGACCGTCAACAAGGCTGCCGCCGGCAACGACGCCGCCTTCGCCTTCAAGACCGGCTTCAGCGCCCGGGCGCTGATCGGGCTCCTCGGTTCGGACGACTTCAGCTTCAAGGTCAGCCCGGATGGGTCGACCTACTTCGATGCGATCCTGGTCGACCGGACGAGCGGCCGGGTCGAGCTGCCGAAGCCGGCGATCCTGCCGGGCGTGTCCAGTGCGCCGGCGGCGCTGGCGTCGGGCAAGCTCGCGCTCTATGCCCGGAGCCGGGCCGGCCAGCCCTGGCTCGACGCCATGCGCTCGAACGGCCGCGACTTCTCACTGCAGCCGCATCTCGGGCTGGCGCGGCCGGCGATGTGGCTGCCGTCGTCGGGCGCTACCATCACCACCGAGGGCATGTCGAACTCGACGGTCGGCACCGTCTCGACCCCTAGCCTCGCCGCGACTTCGCTCGCCACCAGCATGCGCCGCTGGCGGCTGACCTCTGCGGCGACGGTGGACTCGGCCTCGGACCAGCGCAGCGGCGTCTTCACCTGCTGGCGCGGCAATGCCGCCGGGCTCGGCGGCTGGACCTTCGTCACTCGGATCTCGCTCGCCACGTTGCAGGCAACCGGCATGGCTTTCGTTGGCTTGTATGGCTCGACGGCGGCGCTCGCCACCACGCTGACGCTCAGCGCCGTCGTCAGCGCCATCGGTATCGGCTTTCAGCGCGGCACCCATACCCGCTGGCAGCTGGTGACCAACGACGCGAGCGGGCCGCCGACGCTCGTCGACATGGGTGCGAGTGTCAACGCCGACTGAAGTTTCCTCAAAAGTGCCGAAGTAAAAATCCCCAGTTTCCGGCCTCGGTGATCAGCCGTGCAGGTGATCGGTTCTCCCGTTTTTTGGCGGCCGTCCGCGGCGCTTCGGCGGTGGCGGCATGATCGCGGCGT
Source organism: Amaricoccus sp. W119 (assembly GCF_047275745.1). Classification (NCBI taxonomy): domain Bacteria; kingdom Pseudomonadati; phylum Pseudomonadota; class Alphaproteobacteria; order Rhodobacterales; family Paracoccaceae; genus Amaricoccus; species Amaricoccus sp. W119. Next base: position 8,945 of record NZ_JBKQWU010000085.1, read on the forward strand.
GGGAGCGGCTGTGCTCCGGGATGAGGTCGGCATGGGCCCGCAGGCGGTAGCTCGCGCCTTCGATTTGAATGACGATGGCGTGGTGGAGCAGGCGATCGAGCAGCGCGGTGGCGACGACGGGATCGCCGAAGACCTCGCCCCATTCGGCGAAGCCGCGGTTCGAGGTGAGGATCATCGCACCCTTCTCGTAGCGGTGGTTGACGAGCTGGAAGAACAGGTTGGCACCGCCCGGGGTGATCGGGAGGTAGCCGATCTCATCGACGATGAGCAGGCTGTTCCTGCTGAAGAATCGCAGCTTTTCGGGCAGGCGCCCGTCGCGCTCCGCCCGGCTCAGGCCGTCGATGATTTCCGCGAGGGTGGCGCGGTACACCCGCTTGCCCGCCCTGACGGCCTCGACCCCGAGCGCGGTTGCGATGTGAGATTTGCCGGTTCCAGGCGGGCCAAGCAGATGGAGCACCTCCGCGCGTTCGATGAAGTGCAGTTGTGCCAGGGCGAGGATGCGCCCCCGATCCAGCGACGGCTGGAAGGCGAAGTCGAAGCCTTCGATGGTCTTGGCGGGCATCAGGCGCGCCGTCTTCAGCGCGACGCTGATCCTGCGCCCCTCGCGCGTCACGTGGGGAGTGTCAGAAGCTCTGTGTATCTGGCCGCCGGTCCGGTCCCAGCCTGACCGCGTTCAGCCCTGGATGGGCTTGAAGCGATCCTCGAACATGATGGCGAACTGATTGACCG